>JBMFXK010000180.1:0-6205 GCA_049964315.1 Clostridia bacterium
CGACGAGGTGCGGGTGCTCCTCATGGCGGCCAGCAACCGCGCAGACCTCCTGGACCACGCGCTCATACGGCCGGGACGGTTTGATCGGGTGGTGCGGGTCGACCTGCCGGATCGCACCGCCCGTGAACACATCTTGAGAATACACAGCCAGAACAAGCCGTTGGATGCGGACGTGGACCTGGCGGCGATCGCCGGGGAGACGTGGGGCTTCTCGGGGGCCCATCTCGAAAGTGTCGCCAATGAGGCCGCCATTCTCGCCCTGCGGCGGCACTCGCGCAGCATTTCGCGGGCCGATTTCGAGGAGGCTGTGGACAAGGTGATGCTGGGGGAGCGGATGGACCGAACCGTGACCGACGCCGAACGTCGACGTGTGGCGGTGCATGAAGGCGGCCATGCTCTTGTCAGTGAGCTGACGCGCCCGGGTTCGGTGGCTACCGTGACCGTGGTGCCGCGCGGTCTGGCGCTCGGCCATGTCCGTCATGGTCAGGAGGAGGATCCCGTGCTGAAGACCCGCGACGACCTGATGGGGGAGATCGCGGTATGCCTGGCCGGGGCCGCGGCCGAGGAACTGATTCTCGGTGAGCCATCCACGGGTGCAGCCAGCGATTTTGACCAGGCGTTTGATCTGGGCCGCCGGCTGGTTCTGGCGGGATTGTCGGAACTTGGGCCGGTCGACCCGGACCTCATAGGACAGGGCCAGCTGTGGGACGTTGTGCGCGCGCTCGTGGGGGGAGCCCGCGAAGAAGTGGACCGCCTGCTGACGGATCGGGCGGAGCTCCTGGGCATCCTGGCCGACCGTCTGCTGGAGCAGGAGACACTGGATGGCGCTGACCTCCGCACGTGGCTGGCCGCCTAAACGACAGGACCTCACCCCCCGTCCGCAGTCAGTACAGTAAAATAGAGGAAACAGGTCCTTCGGCACTGGGGGAGTCTCCGATGTGGGAGTCAGTCGTCATCGCCGCAGTAGGCGATGAGGTGCTGACCGGCGAGGTTGTCAACACCAATGGAGCCTGGCTGGCCCAGGCTCTTCTGGCGTCCGGATCGCGAGTGGTCCGGCAGCTCATGGTGGCGGACGATGAAGACGCCATTGCCGACGCCCTGCGCGAAGGGTGGCGGGCAGCCGATCTGGTGGTGTTTGTGGGCGGCCTCGGGCCTACCCCGGACGATCGCACCCGCGATGGAGTGGCAGCTGCGCTGGGGGTTGCGGCGGCAGTGGACTCTGCCGTGGAACAGCGCATCCGGCTGCGTCACAGCCAGCATCCCGGCAGTGAGGAATCGATCCGGCGGCAGAGCCTGGTGCTTGAGTCGGCCGCCGTGCTCCCGAATCATGTGGGGACCGCGCCCGGCCAGCTCTTGACGCGCGGGGACAAGGCGGTGGCGCTCCTGCCGGGCCCGCCATGGGAGTGCCGCGACGTGGCCGCGTCGCTCCTGCGTGAAGTGGAACGGCGCACGGGACAGCGCGTGGTGCGTGCGACCTGGCGCTGCTATGAGTTGACCGAGTCCGAGTTTGCCCACCACCTGGGCGACATCCTGACCAACCCCACGCCACGGGCGGGAGTTTACGTGCGGCCGGGTGTGGTGGAACTGCGCCTGGAAGTCGTCATCGGCCAGGACGCCGACGCCGCCGAAGCGCTGCTGGCGGCGGCCGGGTCGCGTGCCCGCGAACGTCTTCCGGTCCCGGTCTACGATGACAGCGTCCCGATTCCTGCCCCACGTCTCATGGAAGCCCTGGCGGCGCGAGGAGAAACCCTCAGCATCGCGGAGTCGCTTACCGGCGGCGTCCTGGCGGCCGAGCTCACCGCCGTGCCTGGTGCCTCGACGGTGGTGATGGAAGGACAGGTTGTGTATACTGACGAGGCTAAAGTGCGGCTTGGTGTGGATGCGGCGTTGCTTGAGGCTCAGGGTGCCGTGAGCGATGCCGTTGCGTGCGCCTTGGCCGTCGACGTACCGGGGCAACCTGGGGTATCGGGCTGACCGGATTTGCGGGACCGTCAGGAGGCACGGCAACCAATCCAGTGGGCACATACTATTGCGCGGTGGCGGGACCCCACGGCACCGTGGTACTTCGGCGCCGAACGCGCTCCGGCCGGGAGGTTGTCCGGCTGGCAGCCGCCGAGACGGCCCGTTTTCTTTTGGCCCGGGCGATGACCCAGGGCGATGCTTAGATAGTGAGGCGCGATAGATGACATCAGATACGGTGGTTGGCGGTTTCAAGGAGATGGGATTGAGCCCGGCCGTGATACGGGCTGTCGAGGACATGGGCTTTGAGGAGCCCTCGCCAATCCAGGCACAGACAATCCCGACCATCATGGAAGGCCGGGACATGATCGGTCAGGCACAGACGGGCACCGGCAAGACTGCCGCGTTCGGCATTCCCATCGTCGAGCGCATCGACCACCGGAGCCGTAAGGTGCAGGCCCTGGTGCTGGCGCCCACGCGCGAGCTGGCGGTGCAGGTGGCGGAAGAGCTGACCAAGATCGGACGGCACACGGTCCTGCGCGTGCTTCCCATCTTTGGCGGACAGTCCTACGACCGTCAGATCCGGGCACTGGAGCATGGTGTCCAGGTGGTCATTGGAACCCCGGGCCGTGTCATCGACCACATTCACCGCGGCACGCTGAAGCTTGACCAAGTACGGATGATGGTACTGGACGAAGCCGACGAGATGCTGGACATGGGTTTCATCGAAGATGTGGAGTTCATCCTGCAGCAGCTGCCGGCCGAGCGTCAGACGCTGCTTTTCTCTGCCACGGTGCCGCCGCCTATTGCGCGACTCGCTCAGCGCTACCTCAACGACCCGGCCCACGTGGTCATCAATCCGGAACGGTTGACGGTCCCGCAGACGGAGCAGTGGTACTACGAGGTGCGCGAGCACGAGAAGGTGGAGGCGCTCTCGCGCGTGCTGGACGTGGAGGGAGCCGAGCGCACCATCGTCTTCTGCCGCACCAAACGGCGCGTCGATGAGCTCACGGAAGCGATGCAGGCGCGCGGCTATTCGGCGGAGGCGATCCACGGCGACCTCAACCAGACGCAGCGCCTACGGGTGCTGAAGCGTTTCAAGGACGGGTCCACCGAGATTCTGGTGGCGACGGACGTCGCGGCACGTGGTCTCGACATTGAAAACGTCACGCACGTGGTTAACTATGACTTGCCCCAGGATCTGGAGGGCTACGTGCACCGCATCGGCCGCACGGGACGGGCAGGGCGGTCGGGCACGGCTATCAGCCTGCTGCACCCCAAGGAAGTCCGCCAGCTTCGGATGATGGAGCGGGTGCTGCGCATCCACATCGCACGGCGTCCGGTGCCCACGCCGGCTGACGTGGCAGAGAAGCAGCGTGGGGCCCTGCGGGCTCGCCTGGCCGAGGAGATCGACCGCGGGATCCTGCCCGAGTACCGTGAGGTGGCGTTGGAGCTGGCGGACGAGTACGACTCCGTTGACGTAGCCGCCGCCGCCCTGCGACTGTTGAATGACCGCGGGCGGGAGACCAAAGAAACGGCATCTTACGGGGACACCGGCGCCGAGCGCGGCATGGTCCGCCTGTTCATGAACCTCGGCCGCATTGACCGGGTGGGGCCGTCTGACATTGTCCGCGGGATTGCCGAAGGCGCGGGCATTTCCGGCAGCGTCATCGGGCTCATTGACATATACGACCGCTTCACGTTCGTCGAAGTGCCGGTCGACGTGGCGGAGCGGGTGCTGGCGGCTCAATCGCACCTGTCCATCCACGGTAAGCCGGTCAACATGGAGCCGGCCCGACCGCGGGACGAGGCCGTCGGCCGACCGCGGGAGGAGTCCGTCGGCCGACCGCGAATATAGTCGCGACCCGAAGCCGAGGAGGGCGCCTGATGGCGATGGAGCGCGAAAAGGCCCTGGACCTGGCCCTGGCCCAAATTGAAAAGCAATTTGGCAAAGGATCCATCATGCGGATGGGTGAGGCGTCGGCCCGCATGGCGGTCGACGTCATCTCCACCGGCGCCCTGGCCCTGGATCTGGCGCTCGGAGTGGGCGGTCTGCCCCGCGGCCGCGTGGTGGAGATTTTCGGACAGGAATCATCGGGGAAGACGACGGTGGCCCTGCACGTGATTGCCGAATCCCAGCGGCAGGGGGGCATCGCGGCTTTCATTGATGCGGAGCACGCCCTGGACCCGTCTTATGCCGCCAAACTGGGTGTCGACATCGACCACCTTCTCATTTCCCAACCCGACACGGGAGAACAGGCCCTGGAGATTGCCGAGGCCCTGGTGCGATCGGGAGCGGTCGATGTGGTGGTCGTGGACTCGGTGGCCGCCCTGGTGCCGCGGGCGGAGATCGAAGGGGAGATGGGAGACGCCCACGTGGGCCTTCAGGCGCGCCTCATGAGCCAGGCCCTGCGCAAGCTCACCGGCGCCATTTCCAAGTCGCACTCGATTGCCATCTTCATCAACCAGATCCGTGAGAAGGTCGGGGTCATGTTCGGCAATCCGGAGACCACCCCGGGCGGCCGTGCGCTCAAGTTCTACGCCTCTGTACGGCTCGAAGTGCGGCGGGCGGAGAGCCTGAAGAGCGGCAATGATGTCATCGGCAACCGCACGCGGGTCAAAGTGGTCAAGAACAAGGTGGCGCCTCCCTTCAAGCAGGCCGAGTTTGACATCTTGTATGGCGAGGGCATCTCCCGCGAAGGCAGTCTGCTGGATATGGCGACAGAGACCGACCTGGTGCACAAGAGCGGCGCCTGGTACTCGTATGGGGACCTCCGCCTCGGACAGGGTCGGGAGAGCGCGCGGGACTATCTGAAGGAGAATGCGGATCTGGCTCAGGAAATCGAGGCGCGTCTGCGGGGATCGTTGTTGACCCCACCGCAGGCGGGCGATCCCGGTGCCAGCGACGAGTGACGAGGGCTACGAGCTCGCCTTGCGCTGGCTCTCGCGGCGGTCGCTCTCCCGGGCAGAGGTCCGCACCCGCCTGAAAAAGCATGGCATCGAAGATGTCGAGTCGGTCCTGGACCGGCTCGTCGCGCATCACTGGCTCTCCGACCGCCAGGTGGCTGAGGGCGAATTCCGGCAGGCCACCCGCCGGAATCAAGGCCCCGAACGTATTCGAGCCAGGCTCTACGCCCGGGGCATTGAACCGGAGCTGGCACGCGAGATCCTGTCCGGGCTGTCTGCCGAAGACATCGAGGAGCGCGCGCGCGAGGCGCTCTTAGGCGTAATATCAAGAGAGGGAGTCCCGAGCGACGACCAGAGGCGTGCACGCGTGGTGAGGCGTCTCATGCGTCAGGGATTCTCTGGAGCGGTGGTGGCCCGGGCGCTTCGCGCCTTGCCCGCCACGCGTCCCGGAGTCGAGGAGGACACCGAATGGTGATGACGGCGGTTTGCGAAGCTGTGTGCGCCATCATCCTTGCCGATCGGATCCCCGTAATCGATGCCCACGGAGGAGACGCCGTGCTCGGCGCCTCTCTTAGCGTCGGGCATCCGGTGCCCGAGTTCACGAAAGGGGTTTAGCATGGGGCAGTTCAGGAGCCCGAACAGCTGGGGCACCAGCCCGCGAGGCGTGGGTGCGCTGATTGCCGTGTTGGTACGGTACCCTGAAGTTTCAAGCCTCGACTACCATGCCGATGAAGGCGTGCTGGCGCTGACCGTTTCGTGCCGGAGCGCCCTGAACCCCGAGACCTTCACGGACATCCACAGCGCTTGGGATGAGGGTCTGCACATGTACCGGGAGTGCCTCCGGCAGCCCGAGCCGCGTCTGTCCCGCCTGGAGGTGGAAGTCATGGACTCGGTGTCCAACCTGATTCTCACCCGGGACGTGGAGTCGCTCACCGTCGAGGAAGTGGGTCTCACCATCGAGATCCTGCGGGAGGAAACTGACAACGATTTGGTCGCCGACCCGGCGGATCTGGTTGAGGAAGAACTCCTGGCTCAGGAAGAGAATATCCAAGCCACCCTCGAGAGCCTGCGCGACAACCCGGGCGGACGCCTGTTTGCACTCAGGGAAGAGGGCCGGGTGCTGGTTTTCAACAGCTAGCTGAAAGGCGGCCACATGCGCGTCCTCCTGATTGGCGATGTTGTCGGAAAGCCCGGACGCCGCATCGTCCACGAGAGATTGCCCGCCTTGATTGCCGAGCGGGGCCTTGATTTTGTTGTGGCCAATGGAGAGAACGCCGCCGGCGGCAACGGGCTGACCCACGAGGTGGCGGACCAGCTGTGGTCCGACGGCGTCGACGTC
>JBMFXK010000181.1:0-6186 GCA_049964315.1 Clostridia bacterium
GGCGGGCAACATCCTCTTGGTCCTCGCGCAAAAGCCCGATGCCACGCGCCTGGCTGGGTTCCATACCTGGCTCCGTCTCGGGCGGCACGTCAAACGCGGCGAGCGCGGTATTCGCATCCTGGCGCCGATAACGGCGCGCCGGCAGGCCGAAAGCGAAGACGACGATGAGCCGGACGCCCGAACGGTCCTCCGATGGCGCGTGGTCACTGTCTTTGACTACAGCCAGACCGAGGGCGCCGACCTGCCCCCGCACCCCTGCCAAACCCTCACCACGGACAGCGAGCGGGGGCGGTGGCTGTTCGCCCGACTCTTGGAGGTCGCGCGGGCCGAGGGGATCGAGGTCCGGACAGACATCTGCGGGCTCGGCACGGCGCACGGTGCGTACGTGCCCGGCGCACGCGTCATCGCCCTGGCCCACGGCCTGTCCGACGACCAACGCGCCAAAACCTTGGCGCACGAGTTGGGGCACGCCTTGCTGCTGCACGGCCACGGGGACCTGAGGCGGGAGGAAGAGGAGGCGGAGGCCGAGGGGGTGGCCTTTGTCGTGACCGCCTGGGCCGGCCTGGACACCTCCGGCTACTCCTTCGGCTACGTGGCCGACTGGGCCGGCCGTAAGGACGGCGCCGCCCTGGTCCGCCGCGTCGGCGCCACCGTCCAGAAGGCGGCGGCCGCGATCATCCGCCGCCTCGCACCGGAGGAGACCAACGAAAGCGCGTGAGCACCCAGGGCGTCGGGACTTCAGGCGGGTCCCTCCCGGACCCGCCTGCCCTGAAGTCGCCGGGAACGAGGTCTGGCGCCACCGGCGCCCACGGGGACGAGACCGCGGGGAAGGGCGGGTGGATGCACTTGACCCCGGACCACGACCGATCAAAGGCCCGCCTGCCCATCCTCTCCGCGGGATCGGCGCATCTCAATACCGAGCGGGGCGAGGACGGGCACGACCGCGTCTTCGCCGACGTGAACGCGCGGCAGGTCCGGTGCCTTGACCGAGCGCTGCGCACCGAAGGCGGGGCGGAGGCCGGCACGGCGAGGGCGAAGGGCAGGCCCGGTTCCCCGCCACGGAACAGGAGGGACGTGGCGTGCTGCAATCGACCCTGCGTTACGACCGGCAGGAGCATCGGTGGTTTGTCGGTAGGCGTGACCTGCACTGCGGGGACGGGATCGAGGTCCGGGTGAGCGGCCAGTGGGTGCCCGTGCGTGTGGAGTGGCAGGACCGGCACGGCTGGGTGCTGTTCGCGGACGACGACGACGCCGTTCGCCTGCTGCCGTCCTCGGCCATGATGGCACGCATGCCGCACTGACCGCGCTGAGTGCACCACGCCCAAACGTGCGGGTGGACACTCGCCGCACCGGCGACCCGCACACGCGCCGCCCGGAACAGTGTCCCAGCTTACGGTTGCGAGCCCGACGGCTGTCGTATCGTTGATGAGAGTATCGGCGCGTGGACACCGTGACGCATCGGGATTGGATCTACGGGCGGCCGACGGCGAGCGAAGGGTTGCCCGACCCGCCCGTCATAGCTCGGCCGTTCGAGGAGGCAAGGGGTGGAGCGGATCAGCGTCATCATCGCGGCCCGGAACGAGGAGAACGCCCTGCCCACCCTCCTGCATCGGCTGAAGGAAATGGACTGGCTGGAAGCTGGGTGGCCGGAGTCCGCCAACGTGCTGCTCGCCGATGGAGGCAGCCACGACGCGACGCCGGCCCTCGCGCAAGCCTCGGGCTGCGTGGTCGTGCGGGTACCGGGTATGCGCGGGGCGCAATGGAACGCGGCAGTGCGGGCGACCCAGAGCGAAGTGCTCTGGTTTCTGCACACGGACACGCTCCCCCCGGTGCAGGCGCCTCGCTTGATCCGCGAGTCCCTGCAACTGCCGGGCGTCATCGGCGGTGGCTTTGCCCTCCGCTTCCACCCCACCTGTGCAGCCCTGCGTGCCGTCGCGTGGGGTTCAGACCTGCGGGCGCGGCGCCTCCATATCTTTTTCGGCGACCAGGCGCCCTTCGTCCGCCGTAGCGCATTTGAAGCTGCGGGCGGTTATCCCGACGAACCCCTCATGGAGGACCTGCTACTCAGCCGGCGATTGCGCCGCCTGGGGCGACTGGCGTGGATCGCGGCCCCGGTGACGACCTCTTCGCGCCGCTTCCTGAAGGGCGGCGTCGTCCGCACCGTCCTGCTGATGCAATGGCTCAAGATCCTTCTGCGGCTGGGCGTCTCTCCACGGCGGCTGGCCGCGATGTACCGATGACGCCACCGCCAGTCGAGGGCGCGGGCCCCTGTCTCCTGCTCTTTGTCAAGGCCCCGTTGCCAGGCCATTGCAAGACCCGATTGGCCACATCCCTCGGGGCAAAGGCCGCCGCGGAACTGGCGGCGGCCTTCGTCAACGACGGCAGCACCAACCTGCAGGCATGGTATGGAGCACGGATGCTCGTTTGCGAGGATGCCGAAGCCGCACATCCGCTCCTGGCGCGTTTGCTCGCAGAGGAGGGGTGGGGCCACTTGCCATTGTCGCGGGCACCACTCGGTGCGCTGATGGGCGCCGCGTTTCAACAGTCCTTTCGCGCGGGGTTTCGTCCCGTGCTCGCCGTCGGCGCCGACATGCCTGACCTCACGGCGGAAGACCTGGTGCCAGCCCTGCGGAGCCTTGGCCGCCAAGACGCCGTCCTCGGCCCCAGCATGGACGGAGGGTACTATCTTCTCGGTTTGAAGGCCTGGATACCGGAGGTGTTCGTCGACATCCCGTGGTCAACCCCGCGGACCCTGACCATTACGCTGGAGCGGCTCCGCGACGCCGGGCATACCTTCGACCTGCTGCCCGTCCGCCGCGACATCGATACGCCCGAGGATCTTTTGAAGTTTTTGGGCGATCCGAGGCGCATGCGCTGTGCTCCACGCACCGTCCAGGCGGCCCGCCGGGCGGGGCTGGCGGGATGAACGTGAACGCCTGGGCTTCCCTGCTGGGCGGCGATCTCCACGCCCTGCGCACGTTCGTGCTGTCAGCCGGAGCGCTGGGCCCGCTGGCGGTTATCGGGCTGATGCTGGTGCACACCGTGCTGCCGTTCCCGGCAGAGGTCGTGACCCTGGTGGCCGGAGCCGTATACGGCCCGTGGCTTGGACTGCTCTTCACCTGGATCGGGGCGATGGCCGGCGGGATGGCCGGCTTCGCCCTGGCCCGCTGGATCGGCCATCCGCTGCTGAGACGCTGGCTGCCGCCACGCGCCAAGGAGATCTCTGAGCGCTGGATTGGCGATCACGCGGCGTGGTCGCTGCTCGTGCTGCGGCTGTTGCCCTTCGTGTCCTTCAATCTGATCAACTACGCGGCCGGCCTGTCCGAGGTGGACTTGTGGACCTTCCTCTGGACGATGGCCGTGGGCATCCTTCCATTCAGCATCCTGCTGGCCCTGCTGGGCGCGGAGGCGGCGCGCAGGTCGGCCTACGTGCTCGTCCTGCTTGCGGCGCTGGTGGCGCTGGTGGCGGCCGGCCAGTGGCTGCGGCGCCGGACGGCACGGGCAACCGGAGAGCAGCCATGACGCTCATTCACCGGTGCCGGCATGGGCGTGTTCCCAGCCAGGCCCGTCCGCCGAGCACTGTACCCCCCCATACAGTCACAGTGAATCTCGCGAGGGATAGTGGGTGGCGAGGTGTGGGACGTGACGGGAGCGACGGCGCTGCGCGCGAAGCCGCTGGGCGGGTCGGGACCAATCCTTCTGACCGGTTTCCGGCTCGCCGTGGCCGCCGTCGTTTTACCGATCGGCTGGACGCAGGGGCGCCTTCCGGCGTGGGCGGTCGTGCTGTTCGGCTGGGCCGCGCTCACCGATGCCATGGATGGCTGGCTCGCACGCCGCACCGGCGCGTGCACGCGCGTGGGAGCCGCCCTGGACCTGTGGGCGGACAAGGTGTGGGTCCTCTGCGCCCTTGGCATCCTGGTGCACGCCGGCGTCCTCGGGCCCCTGGCACCTGCGATCCTCATGCTGCGAGAGGCGGTCGTGACCGCCCGCCGCTGGCAACTGGGCAGACGCGGCCAGGACCTTCCCTCGACCTCCCGTTCCAAGGCGAAGACGGTGCTTCAGATGGCCGGCCTGTGGGCGCTGTTGGCGCTGCCCGGCCTTCCCGGCCACACCACCCTGATCTGGGTCATCACCGGGTACACGTGGGCGACCGGATGGGAACTGTTGTGGAAGGACCCTGTGGGGAGGGGGAGCCGCCATGCCCCAGCATGAAGTGGCATCCACGCCGAGCATGATTAGGCCAGACTGCGAGGAGATCCACGACGATCGCCACCGAACAGACAGCCCAGCGGCCCCCAGGCCGTCGCGGGGGGCGGCAGCGCCACCGTGGCTGCCGTTCCGGCACCTGGACACCCTGTGGCTGCAGGTGACGGGGACGCTTTGCAACCTGCGCTGCACACACTGCTTCATCTCCTGCGGTCCGCAGAACCACTCCGTGTCCCTGATGCCCAAGGACCAGGTGCTGGACGCGCTGGCGCGCGCGCCCGGACTCGGCGTGCGCGAGCTCTACTACACGGGCGGCGAGCCTTTCCTGCACCCGGACATCCGCCTGTTCATTGAGCGCGGGTTGGAGGTCGCCCCGGTAACGGTACTCACCAACGGCATTCTGATCACCGAACGGCAGGCGGAGTGGCTGGGCGCGCTGTTCGGCTCCTGCCGGTATTCGTTGGACATCCGCATCAGCCTGGATGGCCTGACGGCCGAGCAGAACGACGCCGTCCGGGGGGCCGGGACCTTCGCGAAGATCACCCGGGCGGTGGGGCGGCTGGCCGCCCGTGGCCTGGTGCCGGCCGTGGCGGTGACGGAGGTACACGAGGGCATGGGCGCCCCAGAGGCCCGGCTGGCGTTTCTGGAGTTGTTGCGTAGCATGGGCTGCCGCAGCCCGCGGGTCAAGTTCCTGCCGGTCTTTCGCCTCGGGGCGCAGGCCGAGCGCCTGGGGGGCTATGCCGAGGACGAGCGCCTGGCCGAGGGGGACCTCGCGCCGGAGGAATACGCGTCCCTGCAATGCAGCAGCGCGCGGCTCCTGGCGGCGGACGGGGTCTACCCGTGCCCGCTGCTCCTGGGGCAGCCGAGGGCACGCATGGGATCCACGCTTGACGAGGGCCTGCGAGACATCCGTTTGGCGCACGGGGCCTGTGTGACCTGCCACCTGACCGGGATGACCTGCAGAACCTGAAGGGACCGCCGCAGCGGGAACCCGCGGCACGCTGCGTTGCGGTGGAAGGCCATCACTGGGGAGCAAGGCCGCGCAATGGCCCCCCCCAGGCGACCGGATAGTCGATCCCGTTCCGTTCCGCGGGGCCGCTGCTACTGGTGCACAGGAGGTGCTGTCGTGCCCCTCGGCTTCTTCGGCGGAATCTACAACAATCACCTGGCGCTGGAGGCCACGCTGGAGCGCGTCCACGCCCTGGGCATCGAGGGCAGGACCTGGTGCCTGGGGGACATCGGCGGCTTCGGTCCGCATCCGGACCACGCGCTGGAACTGCTGCGCGCCTCCGGCGTCCCGGTGGTGCAGGGCAACTACGATTACGCACTCGGCCACGGCCTTGGGGATTGCGGCTGCGGGTATACCGATCCGCGGGACAACCGCTATGCCAAGATCTCCTATGGATACACCCGCGAGTGGACCCATCCGCGGCACCTCCCTTGGCTCCGAGACCTTCCGCCCGTGCTCCGCGTGGAGGCCGGAGGACGCGCCATCCTGCTCTGCCACGGCTCGCCGCGCCGAACAAACGAGTTCCTCTGGGAATCCACGTCGCCGGACGGGTTCCTGGAGTGGCTCTGTACCGCTCACGGGTGTGACGTGCTCGTCTGCACGCATACCGGCATCCCCTGGACCCGGCGGCTGGACTCCGGCCAGCGGGTCATCAATTGCGGCGCGATCGGGCGGCCGGCCAACAACGGGAAGACGGACGTCGCCTTTGCGCTGTACGACCCGGAGACGGATGACTGTACCTTCGTACCGGTTGCCTATGACCACGAGCGCCTGGCCGGCGAGGTACTCGCTGAGGGGCTGCCCGCCGAGTTTGCCGAAACGCTGACCAGCGGCTGGTGGACCTCCTGTCTGGAGGTCCTCCCGGCCAGGGAGCGAGCAGCGGGCCAGTTCTGATCACGGGGAGGAGGTGGTGCAGATGCAGGCCCCCGACTTCGACCTCCCGGCGGAACCCGGTGGGCGGCTGACGCTTT
>JBMFXK010000182.1:0-6185 GCA_049964315.1 Clostridia bacterium
TCGGGGCGGTCCGGATCGAGCACGGGGAGATTGTGGGGCAGTTTCACCGCATGGTGCGGGCCGCGCGTCCGCTCTCCGCGGAGAGCCGCCTCATCACCCAGATCACGGACGCGGACCTGAGCCAGGCGGAAGACCCCGCCACCGTGTGGGAGGCATTTCGGGCGTTCGCCGGCGGGGCCATCCTCGTGGCTCACAACGCCGCATTCGACCGAGGCTTCCTGGTTCCCGTGATGGGACCCGACTGGCCCTTCGCAGACACGCTCGCCCTGAGCCGAGTCCTGGTGACGGACGTCAAGGGGTACGGACTCGAGCCCCTCACGGATTATTTTCACATCCCACTGGTGGAACACCACCGGGCGCTGCACGACGCGGAAGCCGCGGGACGCCTCTGGATAGCGCTGTGGGCAACGCCGGCAGGACAGGCCCTGCAGGCGCAGGTCGACTGGTGGACGGCGGCGGCTCCGGTGGCGGTGCGGGCGCAGCGCCCGATTCCGGTGCTGGTCTATCCTCGCACCCAGGAAGGTTTGCAAGCGCTCTACCGGATGGTGTCGGACAGCCATCTGCAGACGTTCTGGCGTGTTCCCCGCGTCCGCTGGAGTGCGCTTCTGGCACACCGCGACGTGTTGCTGCTGGGAGCGCCCGCCATTGGGGGAGAGCTGACGGATCTGCTGTTCCGCAACGGCTCGGGGGACGAATGGGGGGAGGCGGCGGCGCGGTACGATTTTGCCGAGGTGGTGCCGCCGGCGGCACTGGCGGACCTTGAGTCCGATGGCATGCTGTCCTCCCGCGGCGCGGTGGAAGACTTGATCCGGGAGCTGGATGAGCGGGCGGCGGCTGCGGGGCTGGCCGTCATCGCCGCGTCTGACGCCCACTATCGCCGGCCGGGCGACCGAGTGTACCGCGAGGTGCTGCAGGCGACGGCCAAGGGTGAGATGCACGCCGCTCGGGGCGCCCTGCATTACCGCACGGCAGCGGAGATGAAGGAGGAACTCCACTTTCTCGGTACCGAACGGGCGGAACAGCTTACGGTGGCCGCACCACGCACGCTGTTGCAGCGCATCGACGCAGGCATCATGCCGGTTCCCGAGGGCCTTCATGCCCCGCACCTGCAGGACGCCGAACGGGTGGTGTCCGAGCGTCCGTACGCGGTGGCGCGGGAGCAGTTTGGCGACGTGCTGCCCGTGCTCGTCGAACAGCGGCTTCAACACGAGATCGACGCCATCGTGCGCCATGGCTTCGCGTCGGTGTATTACACGGCGCATAGACTGGTGGAGAAATCCCTCGAGGATGGCTACCTGGTCGGAAGCCGGGGCTCGGTTGGCTCCTCCCTGGTGGCCACCTACCTCAATATCACCGAGGTGAACCCGCTTCCGCCCCACTACCGTTGTCCAGCCTGCCATTACGTGGAGTTTTTCACCCGCGGCGAGGTGGGATCGGGGTTCGACCTGCCCCCAAAGCCCTGCCCCACGTGCGGGCAGCCCCTGACGGGAGATGGCCAGGACATTCCCTTCGAGACGTTTCTGGGCTTCGAGGGGGACAAGGTGCCCGACATTGACCTCAACTTTTCCGGCGAGTATCAGCCTGTGATCCACCGCTACACTGAAGAGTTGTTTGGGGCGGGACAGGTGTATCGCGCCGGCACGATCGCCACCATTGCCGAACGGACCGCGTTTGGCCTGGTCAAGGGCTGGGCCAGGGAAACCGGGCGCACCCTGCCTCCGGTGGAGGTGGACCGCCTGTCGCAGGGCATCCTGGGCGTCAAGCGTACGACGGGGCAGCACCCGGGCGGTCTCATGGTCGTCCCCGAGGGTGAAGACATCCATCGCTTCACCCCGGTGCAGCGCCCGGCGGACGCGCTGGATGCCGAGGTGATCACCACCCACTTCGATTACCACGCCATTGAGGGGCGTCTGCTGAAGCTGGACCTCCTGGGTCATGAAGATCCCACCACACTTCGTATGCTCTCTGACCTGACCGGGGTGGACCTCAGACGGGTGCCGTTTCAAGACGCGGACACCATGGCGCTCTTTTCCGGTCTCAAGAGCCTGGGGTTGTCGGAAGCGGAGTTGGGATCGCCGGTCGGCAGTCTCGGGCTGCCGGAGTTCGGGACCCCCTTTGTCCGCCGGATGCTGGCCGACACCCGGCCTACCACCTTCGCCGAGCTCGTACGCATCTCCGGCCTCTCCCATGGCACCAATGTGTGGGTCAGCAATGCCGAGGAGCTGATCCGCAAGAAGCTCGCCAGCCTGAGCGACGTGATTGCCACCCGCGACGACATCATGACCTTCCTGATCCGGACGGGGCTTCAGCCTCAAGACGCCTTTGCCATCAGCGAGCGCGTGCGGCGCGGGCGCGGAGTCTCGCCGGAACAGGAGGCGCTCATGCACCAGCACGGCGTACCGGACTGGTACGTCGACTCCTGCCAGCGCATCACCTACCTGTTTCCCAAGGCGCATGCCGCGGCGTATGTGATGATGGGCTGGCGCATCGCCTGGTTCAAAGTGCACCATCCCCTGGCCTTCTATGCCGTGTACTGCACGGCACACGGAGCAGATTTCGCGGCGGAGACAGCTCTGGGCGGCATTCCCGCCCTGGAGGCGGAGAGTCGCCGGATCGATGCGCTGGGACTGGACGCGACGCCCAAGGAGCGCTCACAGCAGAGCCTGTTCGAGGTGCTGCGGGAAATGGCGCTGAGAGGCTTTGGCTTCAAGCCGGTGTCGCTGATGCTGTCGGACGCGGCCCGTTTCATCCCGACCGGGGATCACGACCTGCTGATCCCGTTTGCCGCCCTGTCAGGCGTCGGGCGGCAGGCCGCGGAAAGCATCGTGCAGGCGCGTCAGGATGGGCCGTTCCTGTCCATCGACGATCTGCGCCAGCGCTCGAAGCTCTCCCGCACGGTCCTGGACCTGCTCCGGCAGGCTGGGGCTCTGGACGGGCTCGGAGAGTCCCGGCAGCTGGCTCTGTTCTAGGACAGCCATGCGCGAACGCGTTCTCTCTCCCGCCCTGGTGGTGCTGCTGGGCGCGCAGCTGATTGCGAGTCTCGGCTTCGGCTCCATCCTGCCCACTCTGCCACTGTTCGTGCATCGTCACGGGCTGCCGCTGTCTGCGCTGGGCCTCATGGTGGCCACCTACAGCGTCGCCATGCTCGTGGCTCAGACCGTGGCGGGCCGCCTGTCAGACACCCGTGGACGCCGGAATCTGATGGTGGCAGGCCTGCTGCTGGCCGCGGCCGGCATGGCCGGTTTCCTCCTGTCCGTGCCGCCGTTTCTTTATCTGGTCTGGCGGGCCATCTGGGGGCTTGGTTCCGGCACCCTGACACCGGTCGCGATGGCCGCCGTGGCGGACCTGGTGTCTGAGGAGGCACGGGGACGGGGATACGGCTGGATGAGTTCCGCCAGCATGGGCGGCTTCGCCGCGGGCCCGCTGTTTGGCGCGGTCGCGGCCCAGGCAGGCGGCCTCAGCGCGCCGTTCTGGGTCGGGATTGTGCTGACCCTGGTGGCGGCCGGCGGTCTTCTGGTCTGGATGCCGCCCGGCCGGGCCGGACACATCGCCACCGCGCTGGACGCGAGCAGAACGCGTGCCAAGAGCCGGGTGAGCGGCAGCTGGTTCCTCCTGAATGGGGCCTGGATGGGGCTCACAGGTGTCTATGAAACAGTCTGGTCCATTTATCTGGAGCGTCTCGGGGCGCCGTCATGGCTGATCGGGCTGTCGTGGACCGTGTTTGCGGTCCCGATGATGGCGGGCAACTTTGTGGGCGGCCACATGGCCGACGCCGCCCATCGCCGGCGCCGATTGGTGCTGGGGGCGATGCTGGTCGAGTCATTCATCGTGCTCTCGTTCACCCTGTTTCGGAATCCGGGATGGGCGGTGGCGGTGTCGGGCCTCGAAGGCATTACCATCGCGGTCGGCGGTCCGAGCCTCAATGCTGCCGTGATGTCGGAGGCGGATCCGGACGAGCGAGGCGCCGTGCAGGGCCGCCTGCAGGCATTTGGCAGCGCCGGTAGTCTGGCCCTCGCGGTGGCAGCGGGGTACCTGCTGGCCTATAACGTGCGTGCGCCATTCCTCATGGGGGGCGGCCTCTTGCTGGTGGTCACGGTGTCTGTTGGAATTTCCTGGCTCATGATCCGTCGCCATCTTGAGGCCGTCTAACGCCTGTGCTATTATTTTGGCGACAGGATCCGACCCAACCCCTTATCGGGTTTGGCTGTATGACGCGCGGGATCGGAGTGGGTCACAGCGCCCACTCTTTTGCCTTGCCGGGGGTTCATTGACTTTTGCGGACGGCGCACGGGAGGCGAGCATCCGATGAACGCCGAGTTTTTAGCTGCCCTCGAGGAACTGGAACGTGACCGCGGCATCGACAAGGACATCCTCATCGAGGCCATTGAGGCGGCGTTGGTCTCTGCGTACCGCCGCCACTACGGTGCGAACCAGAACGTGCGCGTGCACCTCGATCGGACGACGGGTGAGCCGCACGTGTTCGCTCAAAAGCTGGTCGTCGATGACGTGAGCGACGATCGCATCGAGGTGAGCGTGCCGGAGGCCAGGCGTCAGAACCCCGCCCTGGACGTCGGCGATGTCCTGGAATATAACGTGACGCCCCAGGCCTTCAGCCGGATTGCCGCCCAGACCGCCAAGCAGGTGGTGATGCAGCGCATTCGGGAGGCGGAGCGGGGACTCATCTATCAGGAATTTTCCAGTCGCGAGGGCGACATCGTGACGGGCGTGATCCAGCGCGTGGAGCCCCTCCACGACCAGCCGGCCCACGATCTGCATGATCTCCTGCGCCCCGGGCAGGGCGATCGCCACCAGCGCATCCTGGTCAACCTCGGCAAGACGGACGCGGTGCTGCGGCCTTCCGACCAGGTCGCCAACGAAGACCTGCGCTCAGGCGACCGGGTCAAGGCCTACGTGACGGAAGTCAAGAAGACTACCAAGGGTCCGGAAATCTACGTGTCGAGGAGCCATCCCGGCCTCTTGAAGCGTCTGTTTGAGCTGGAAGTGCCCGAGATTCACGACGGCATTGTGGATCTGAAGGGCATCTCCCGCGAGGCAGGATTCCGCTCCAAGGTGGCCGTCTGGTCCGAAGACGCGAACGTGGATCCGGTGGGGGCCTGCGTCGGTCCGAAGGGACTCCGGGTGCAAAACATCGTCACCGAGATCCGGGGCGAGAAGCTGGACATCGTGCGCTGGGACCCGGACCCGGCGGTCTTCGTCGCCAATGCTCTGTCGCCGGCGAAAGTCGTGTCCGTGACGGTGGACCCGGAGACACGGGTCGCGCGGGTGGTGGTTCCCGACTATCAGCTGTCGCTGGCGATTGGCAAAGACGGCCAGAACGCGCGGCTGGCGGCCAAACTCACCGGCTGGCGAGTGGATATCCGCTCGGAGTCACAGGCCGCCATGGGGGACTGGTAACGATGGCGGCGCGCAAGATCCCGCAGCGGACCTGCGTGGCGTGCGGCACCACGCGCGACAAGCGCGACCTCGTCCGCGTGGTGCGCACGCCCGACGGGGCTCTGGCCCTCGATGCAACCGGCAAGCGGTCGGGGCGGGGCGCCTACGTGTGCCGCGACCCCCAGTGCGTCGAGCGCGGGCTTAAAGGACGGATCCAGCACGTGCTGGAAGTGCCGGTGGGCGAGGACGTGGCTATGGCGCTGCGCGCTTTCGTGGGGACGGCGGACACCGCTCGTGGAGGATGACCAGCGCTGGCTGTCGTGGATCGGACTGGCCCGGCGGGCTGGCAAACTCGCACCGGGGGGCCACCAGGTCGAAGGCGCACTGACGAAACGGCGGGCGTTTCTGATTATCCTGGCCGCCGACTCGGGTGGGGCCGTGCAGCGAAAGTTCGAGCCATGGGCGCGTTCGCTGGGCGTGCCCGTGGTGGTCCGGGGCGATAAGGCGGCGATCGGGCGCGCCGCGGGGCTCGCCCCCACCGGAGTGGTGGCGTTTTTAGGCATCAAGTTTGCTCGTGCAGTTTTAGAGGCCCTGGGAGAGGGAACGGGGAGGAAGAGCGTTGGCAGAGAAAGACAAGGTCAGGGTTTACGAACTGGCCAAGGAGCTCAAGATCGACAGCCGGCGCCTGATCGATCTGCTGCATCGTCTGCACGTGGAGAACATCAAAAACCACATGAGCACGGTGGAGCCCGAGGCGGTCACGGTGGTACGCAACATCATGGAGGGCAAGC
>JBMFXK010000183.1:0-6156 GCA_049964315.1 Clostridia bacterium
GGCCGATGCCATCCTGGCGTGGCTTAGACAGTCGGCGCATCCCGTCACCTCGGAAGAACGCCGGGTACTGGCCCGCAATGCACGCCGTCCCGATGCCTGGCCCAGCCGCATCCGGTTACGGACCGCGGCGCTGCAGCGGGCGCTGGACGCCGTGCTGACCGTCAGGCGCTTTACGGACCTCCCGTCGGCCCTGGATCGGCTGTCCGAGTCCGCCGGCATGTCATTTGAGCGGGGCGAAGAGGCGACCGAACGCCTTCTTGGTTTCGACGCCGCTGGCATCCGGCCTGACCGCCAGAGTGTAATGGCATGGCTGGAGAGCGCGGGAACCCGCCCATCCACACCCGGCCCCGGGCTGCGCGTCAGCACGCTCTGGGAGCTTCGCGGGACCCACCACCGGCGTCTTATGATCACCGGCCTGGACGCAGAAGCTCTGGCGTCGGCACCGGAGTGGGACACGGCGACCGGCGCGGGGTGGATCCTGGCCGCGCATCCGGAACGCCGGGCCCGTCGGGAGATGGGTGTCCGTCACCTGCAGACCCTCATGCTGCTCTCGGCAGACGTGGTCTATCTCCTCGGCGCATCTGAGCGGCCATGGCCGGCTCACCTCCGTCCGGCCGAGATTGTGGCTGGCGAGCCACCCCGGACCGGCTCCGGGCTAAGGGTTTCGCGGTTGCGGCGGGCGCCCGCGTTCGGACCCTTCGACGGCACGGTCGACCCCGCATCGGTCCCACGGCCCCACTCCGCCAGCGGCTACGAGACGTTTGGCCGTTGTCCGCTGCAGTACGCGTTTTCGGTCATGGGTGTGCCCCCATGGCCGTTTGACCGGCCCGACCCGGACGCCAGTCAGATCGGCATGTGGGCGCATCGCGCCTTGGAAAAGGTGGTGACCACAGGCCGGGAACGACCCCCGCTTCCGACTCTCGGCGCGACTGTGCGGCGCGAAATTGAGAGGGCGATGGGAGACAATCCCCCGCCGGACGACGTACTGCCCTTCCTGGTCGAGCTTGCGGTGGATGCACTCACCGCCGACCTCACCTGGTATCTCCTGAGCCACTGGCCGACGGGACGTGTGCTGGCGGAGGCGAAGTGGGAGCACGGCACGCTCTCCGGGGTCATCGACCGGGTGGAGTTTACCGACAGCGGGGTCGTGGTGGTGGATTACAAGACCGGACGCGTTCCCGCGGCGGTGCCCTCCCCAACCGCCCTCCAGCTTCCCCTGTACGCGGAAGCTGCGCATCGCACTTTTGGGGAGCCGTACGAACGCATCCGGGCCTGTTACCAGGGGGTGCGGGCGAGCAACGAATTCCGGTCCGTGGACCTGCCCGGCCGCGTGGACCAACAGGTGGCCGCGGCCCACGAAATCCTCACCGCGATCGACAAGCAGATTGAGGCGGGCCGACTTTACCTGAATCCCCAGGACGGAGCCTGCCGATCCTGCGACTTTCGTCCAGCATGTACCTGGGATGCCGCGCGGGACGCGGCACGAAAGCTCTCCGATGCACCGGCCTTCCGCGACCTGTGGCAGAAAGGCAGGGAGACGGGGACCGACGCGTCGGCGCGCTATGCCGGGGAGGACGGACCGTGAGCGGGGCGCAGGTACCGGTGGACTGGACCCAACGCGAGCAAGTCCGGACGGACTTCGCTCACAACCTGGTGGTGGAGGCCGGCGCGGGCACGGGGAAGACCACGCTCCTGGTGGAGCGGACGCTCTTTGGCCTGGCGAGCGGGCAGTTGACGCTCCCCCGGCTTGCGGTGGTGACGTATCTCGAAAAGGCCGCGGTGGAACTCCGCCAGCGCATCCGCTCCCGGATCGCACAGGCTCTCGACACGGAATCGGATCCCCTCGTACGCCAGCGGCTGCAGCGTGCGGTGGTCGATCTTCCGGAGGCCAGAATCGGCACCCTGCATGGGCTGGGGCACGGAATTCTGGTCCGCCACGCGATTGAGCTCGGGCTCGATCCGCGTATGACCGTATGGGACGCGGTCGAAACGGAGCGGCAGCGCGAAAGCGCCCTGCGCGCATGGCTCCGCGAACCACATCCGGAAGTGGTGGACGCACTCCGCCTCGGGGTCCGCTTCGGGGACATCCGCCTGCTTCTTGAGACCGTGTTGGACTTGCCCGGGGATCACACGGCCTGGGGTCCGGCCCCGGAGGCCGTTGACCAGCTGGTAGAGGGCTTCCTGACCGTTCTGGAACACCTGCAGATGGTGATTGACACCGAGCAACCCGATCCGGAGGACCGGGGGGTGCGTCAGGTGGTGGAGTGGCGCGAGACGTTCTCACGCCTGGCGTCGATGCCGGCGAGCATGCGCGTCGCGCGGCTGTACTCGTTGAAGCTGGGGGCGCCGGCCGGCAGACAGGCCAACTGGGGTGGCGCAAGGGCCCGTCTCGGCGAGCAGAAAGCGGTGCTGTCGGCTCTGCGAGAGCGTCTCGAGACCTGGCAGGCTGCACTGGCCGGCACGACGGGAAAGCGACTGGTGGCGTCCGGCGAAGCGTTCGCCGCCTATTTCCGCGCGTGGCGCCTGGAGCGGCGTGCCGTCATCTTTGACGATCAGGTCGATTTGGTCCGCGAGGCGCTCCAGGATCGCGACATCCGGGACATGGAGGCAGGCTCACTCGACGCGATTCTGGTCGATGAGTATCAGGACACCTCGGCGGCCCAGGCAGCCATTGTCCGGGCACTGGCGGCGGGGCCGGGCCGCCGTGCCGCAGACCTTCCGCCGGCAGGGCGGCTGGTCCTGGTAGGGGACCCCAAGCAGTCCATCTACGGCTTTAACGGGGCGGATCTCATCCAGGCCAGGCAGTGGTCGGAAGGGCTGGTGAGGGATGGGGCCGCGGTCTTGGTCCCCATCACCGTCAACTTTCGAAGCCGTCCTCAGATCTTGGAACGGGTGAATGAGACCTTCGCGGCGGTCTTTGCCACGGAACCGGATCGCGATCCCGCGTACCGTCCGCTGGTGCCGCACCGGACCGACGGACCGGCGCCGGCCGTGCGGCGTTACCGCCTCTATGAGGAGGGAGAAGATCTGGCGTCGGACGCGGCACGCAGCCGTGAGGCGGCCGCTATCGCGGCCCTCATCGGTCGGGCTGTACATGACGGCTGGCCTGTGGCAGCGCCGCAGGGGACGCGCCGTCTGCAGTTTCGCGATGTCACCATCCTGGTCCCCAGGCGAACCGGTCTGGACCTGTATCGCCGGGCGCTGGAGGAGGCGGGCATTCCCGTTTTGGGTGGGTCGGGCCGCGATTTTTACCGCCGTGATGAGGTGAGGGGACTGGCCGCTGTGTTGCGGGCGGTTGTCCTGCCTGACGACAGGCTGGCGGTGATGGCCGCGCTGCGGTCGCCGTTCTTCGGGGTGGAGGATCGTCTGTTGATGCGTCATACCCTCAACGGGGGCGGGTTGTCTGTGGATGAACCGGGGGACCCCGCCAACCCCGTCGCCGTGGCATTGGCGCGTCTGGGGGGCTGGTCCAGGACCTGGACCGGGCGCCCTCTGGCAGTCCTGCTTGAAGAGGTGGCGGCGCCGTTATGGGAGGAGATGGACGGACGGGAGCGGGCCAATGTGGACGCCCTGATTGCCGAGTGTGCGCGCTACGCCGAGCGATGGGGAGGGGCAGAGTATGTGGAGTGGCTCTGGACCCGCATACGTGCCGGCGACGAGGGCGACGAGCCGGTGCCGGCGGGCGCTGCAGACGCGGTCCAGTTCTCGACGATTCATCGCGCCAAGGGACTGGAATGGCCCATGGTGGTGGTGGCCAACCTCCGCCACGAGCGTCCGCCGCGGCAGGATGTCGTGCTGTACGACCGCGCACACCAGCGCTGGGGACTTAAGATCGGTCCCAAGAAGACGGCCGCATTCGACGACGTGGCGGAGGAACTGCGCGCAGAAGGGGAGGCCGAGGCGCGCCGCCTCTGGTACGTGGCGCTCACCCGGGCGCGGGATCACCTTATTGTGATGGAAACGGATCCGGCGATGCCGCTCTTCCAGCACTTGGTGGCCGAAGCCGAACCGTGGGCGGCCATGCCGGCCAGGGTGCCGAGTGGGTCGCCGCACTCCACCGGGGCCAGGCGGGCAGGCTTGGGCCTCAGCATTCCGGAGAGCCCGCTTCATCCCGGCGGCGAAGCCGGAGCGGACGGGGACCATCTCCAATTCGGCCGCCTTTTTCATGTCTGGGCAGCCCGGATGTTCTCGGAGCCGCGCGCCCGACGCGACGCGGTGGTGTCCCGAGCTCCGGACGGTGTTCAGGATGCGCTTCGGTGGCTCGCGCGGCGTCCGTGGGTCCCGGAGGCTCCCGCCCGTACGGAGGTGTCCGTGCATGCCTTGGGTCCGCCCCCCATCGACGGCGTGATTGACGTCCTGATTGAGGACAGCCGGGGCTTTTGGGTGGTTGAACTCAAGACCGCCCGAACCGGTGCCGATGTGCTGCCAGCCAGCTACCGCACCCAGATCCGCCTGTACCTGGCCGCCTTAGCGGACGTCGGAGTACGCGTGCAGGGGGGTGTAGTGTCGGCGCCGTTTGACCGGCGCGAGTGGCGCGTGAACAACCTCGGCCAGGACGCAGACTAGTCTTCCGGGCATCGTCGTCTCATAACCTGTCCGCGGGGGATGTTGGTGCGGCGCGTTCTTCCGATGGCCATCGCCGGCCTCGTCGTGGCCGGCCTGGCGATTTTCTGGCTGCGCACCCGGTCGCCCCGACCGGAAGCCACGCGGTGGCGGACGAGGGTGGTAGCGTCCTTCCCCATCGGCGAGGGACGCGACGCGGTCGCCTCCTACCCGGGCGTCGACGGGCAAACGTACGGCCCTCTCGCGTTTGCGGCCAACGGCAGTCAGCTTTGCATTCTGGACACCTACCGATCCCGGGTTCTGATCGTCGGGCGAGGCTTGCGGTCCCGCCAGCCACTGCGCACCGTCACCATTCCCGACGGGCTTCTGGAGGCTGTCGCCTGGGATGCGCGTACGAGCACCTGGCTGGTGGCGGACAACCGGCATTTGATTGTCTGGGCCATCCAGGGAGGCCGGGCTCGGCCCCTCATCCAACTGGGAGAGAGGAAAGGTTTCAGCGGCGCCATCGAGTCGCTGGCCGTTGGCCCTGGGGGTCAGATCTTCATAAGCTCGGCCGTGGTCGGTCACGGACAGCTCCAGGCCACGCTCGGACAGTATGGGAGCAACGGTCGGTCGATCCACCAGCACACGGTGGTCGTGAATGATGCAGATCTTGCCGCCGGCACGGCACACAACACCGTAGTGCTTCTCGCCCTCTCCGGAATCTCGGTCGGAGCCGATGGAGACCTCTACATGCTCAGCGGATCGGGGGGCTCGGCCATGTCTCCGGCGGGTGTGCTGGCTGTGAATCCCGCGACGTTACAGGTGGAAGGACGGGTCACACTCCCACGGAGTCGCGGACATCTCGCGCTCCTCGGACTGACCCGCACCGGTGCGATGTACCTTGCCGTAGGGGGCCAGTCGAACCCACGATGGGTCGTGGGCTACGACCAGGATGGAAAGCTGGTTCTGCGGATCCCGCTGCCCACAGAATCCCTCTCCAGCAGCGTATATGCGGACGTGACGCCATCGGGATCGCTGTTCCTTGCCGAAACCACGCGCACCACCTACCGGATCCGCGCCGTGTCGCGCCGCTGATCGGGGGGTTCAGGTCGGAATTTCGTCTGCGCCGTCGGGTCGGGGGTCGCGGGGTCCGCCGGAGGGGGAGGGGCAGGCTGGCCGCCGCCTCGGCCTTCGCCACGGTCCTCGCGTGAGCGGCGGCGCGTGCCTGGGCGTGGGCCTCCAGCCGGACTTTCGAGAACGGGAGGCGATCCTGTGCCCAGCACGCACGCGGATCATACGGCCTATGGTCAGCAACTCCAACACGCCACGACTGCTGGGACCCGGATCCGCCCCATTGCCGCGCTGCCCCCCGGCGCCCCCTTGGGGCGCAGACGGAGCCTGAAACCCGACGAGAACCTGCCGCCCCGGAGGGCGGGCGCCACCAACCGCGTCGCGCGGCGCGTGACTTGCGAAGACCGCCGGCCCGTTCGGCCGCGAGTGACCGACCGCTGCGATGCGCTCCTGGCAGCGGTCGGTCAGCAGAGTGTCCCACGCGGCGTGCTGCCCGCCCTCTGGGATCTCGCGGTGGACGGGACCCCGGTGAGAGCGGCG
>JBMFXK010000184.1:0-2464 GCA_049964315.1 Clostridia bacterium
GTGGCCGTGCTCTACCGGGGCATCCGGCGCTTTTACGTGCCGGCCGCCTCCACTGTCCCCGACGTCGGGCATCCGGAGCGCACGACTCCCTGAGACTTACCGGCCGGCCGGATAGCGAATCGGAGTCGTGACCACGTGCGGTGTGCTGCCGGTGACGGTGACGGGCGTGCCCAGACTGGTCACCGACCAAAGCCATCCCGCTTCCTCCTGCACCCCCTCAGGCTCCGGATTGTGGGTCTGGGTGGGCAGCTGGATGCAGCCGTGGCTGCGCGGCACCCCGAAGGCGTTGCTCCACCACGCCCCATGTATGGCGACGCCTCCGAAGATGTACTGCGAGTACGGTACCTGCTGCACGCGGTAGTAGTCCGCCGTGCCGGGGGTGCCGCCGCTCATGGTCTCCACCCGCACCCGCCGGAAAATATAGAACCGCCCGGTGGGGGTGACGAACCTGGGCCACGACCCCGTAGACACCGGGATGACGCGCAGCAGTTGGTCACCCTGGTAAACGGCCATCTCCTGCGTGGTGAGGCTGACGTAGACGGCCACAGCCGCTCCGGTGCGGAGCGTGTCTTGCAGGGAAGGCACTGGCCAGGGCCATGCGGGACCGAGTTGCTCGAGGTGCAGGCGCAGGTGAATGGCCCGTTGTCCCGGCCAGAACCCGCGGGGCAGGATATGGTAGCGCACGGCACTCAGCCGGGTGACCCGGACCGGGCACGGTGCCGTCACGCTCCGGGCCACCGTGGCCGCGGGAAGCCCGATGGGCAGCGTGAGCGTCAGGGGCTCGTCGATGCCGAAGCGGGCCCGGGACTGAGGCGCCAGCGCGAGACGTTCCGACAGGGGCGGTGACGTCTGCGAGGGCCTTCCGGCCAAAGCTCCCGCCATGACGAGCACACAGGCGGCCATAAGCCACGTCCGCGCCGCCAAACGCCGCCTCCTTCGCCGTCAGCCGGGTGAAAGGTTACAGTAAAGCCATGGCAATCCGCGTCTTATTCTTCGCCTTCGCCGCCGAGCGTATGAAGGCGCGCGAGATCGAGGTTCCGGCCGCTCCAGGTATCACGGTGGCCGATGTGTTCCGACGTTTTGAGACCACCCTCGGGGTGCCCATCGACCGTTTTGTGTTTGCGGTCAACGATGACTGGGCCCCGGTCGACCGCATGCTGGCAGATGGGGACACGCTGGCGTTGATTCCGCCCATGGCGGGCGGAGAGTGAGCCGGTATACTGCCGCTATGGACATTTACCGTATCCAGGACGCGCCAATCGACACCGGGGAGGCCCTCCAGGCCCTGCTCGATCCGGCCTGCGGGGGTCAGGCCGTGTTCCTGGGCGTGGTGCGCAATGAGTTTCAGGGCCGGCAGTCAGCCGGCCTCGAGTATGACGCCCATGTGAGCCTCGCGGAGCGCGAGATGTCGCGCATCGGGGAGGAGATTCGCCTCGAGTTTGGCGTGCGCCAGGTCGTGATGGTGCACCGGATCGGGCGCCTCGCTCTGGGCGAGGCCAGCGTGCTGATTGCGGTCGCAGCCCCGCATCGGCATGCGGCGCTGGACGCCTGCGAGGCGGCCATCGACCGCCTGAAGAGTCGGGTGCCGATCTTCAAACGAGAACTGTGGGCCGACGGCGAGGCGGGCTGGCATGGAGAACCGGGAGGGCCTCCGGTCGCGCCCTGACCGGCAGCAGATCCAAGCCGCCTGACTTAGGGGGCGCCCCAGGACTGGTAGAGGGCCTGCAGTGCCTCGATGTTGGTGGCGTAGCCCTGGACGCCGCCGATGTTCTGGTACGCCCAGCTGAGCGGCGTGGGGTAGGCTGTCGGGTCGGACTGGTACTGCTGGATCGACTCGTCCACCGTGCCTGGACCGGCATTGTATCCCACAAGCGCCATCGACTCGCTGTAGGCGCCCCAGCGTGAGGCGGGGAAGCCGCTGGGTCCGAGCAGGGCGGCCAGGATGTCACAGCCGGCGGTCACGTTCTCGGCGGGATCGTAGAGTTCGCTCGTGGTGAACCCATAATCCGCCGCGGTGGACGGCTCCACCTGCATCAGCCCGATGGCTCCGGTGTAGCTGACAATCTTGGAATTGCCGCCCGACTCCTCGGTGATGACGCCCAACACCAGGTAGGGAGAGAGCCCGTACTGGTTCGCAATGGGGGCCACCAGGGGGTAGAGCGCGTCAAACAGCTGCTGGCGGCTCAGAAAGCCGGACGCGAACTGCGCCAAAAGCGCCTGAATCTCCTGGCTGATCTGGGCGAGCTGTGAGTTGAGCGATGTGATGCTGCTTTGCTCGCTGAGGGCCTGCGCCTTCAGCTGGCTCTCCAGGTTCTGCTGCTGCGCCAGCGCGGTGGCCGCCTGATTGGCGGTGGCCTGCGCCTGCGCCTCGAGGGTGGCCAGGGTGGCCCTCTGCTGCTGGAGGGCCTTTTCCTGAGCGGTTTCCTGCTTGAACGTGGCCTGGATCTCGCGGACGAGATGACTG
>JBMFXK010000184.1:2474-6150 GCA_049964315.1 Clostridia bacterium
TGCGCCAGCTGCGCCATCACCAGCAGCCGGGTGATGAAGTTGGAGAAGGAGGTGGCGCCCAGCACGACGCTCAGGTACCCGACCGGCCCGTGCTCCTCCATCAGGAGGACCTGGTCCTTCATCAGGCCGGTTTCATGCACGAGGTGCTGGTGGGTGATGTTGAGCTTGGCCTGCTCTTCGGAGATGCGGGTCTCGGTGGCCGATATCTGGCCGTTCAGAACAGAGACCCGGGCTTCATCCGTGGCCAGCATCGAGTTGAGGGACTGGATCTGACCCGCGGTGCCGGCGATCTGATTGGCCGTGCGGCCGTATGCGGTCTTGGTGGAGGAGATCCGCTGCTGGAGGGCCTGCTGTTCCTGCTGAAGCTGCGTCAGACTCGCTGCCTCGACGGGAGTCGTTCCCAACAGAAGGGCGCCTGCGGCGAGCGCCACCAAGAATCGCATCCGCACGACATCATCTCCCTTGGGCCAGTTCGTCCTCCTTCCTTCGGCCTTCCGGCGGAAAATCCTGTCGGAGCGGCAAAGAATTCGCCTGCCTCGCGGATCTGGTGTAACCAGAACGGCCTATGTGTCGTTTCGGGAAAGAACCTGCACCCCCGCCCGGGCCATCTCCGACAGCGCCCGGGCGCCGTCTCCCGGATTCACCTCCACCGCCCGCGCAGCGTCCGCATCGACCAGCACCCTCAATCCCTCGCGCACCCCGTCCAGCGCCGTCGCCTTGACACAGTAGTCGGTAGCGAGCCCGACCACCAGCACCGTCCCCGCGCCAGCACGGCGGATGGCCTCAGCGAGGCCCCGGCCCGTTGCCGGGTCCGTGCCTTCGAAGCCGCTGTACGCATCCCGGTCCCGCTCGGCACCCTTGCGGAACTCGACCCCGGATACGTCCAGGGCAGGGTGAAACGCCGCACCCGGACTGTCCTGCACGCAGTGAGGCGGCCACGGGCCCCCGCGGGCCTGGAAGGAGACGTGGTCCCGCGGGTGCCAGTCGCGGGTATAGAAAACGGGGCGGCCCTGCCGGCGGAACTGGTCCACCCAGCGATTGATGGGCGCTACCACCTGATCGCCGTCAGGAACCGCCAAACTGCCCCCCGGACAGAAATCGTTCTGGACATCGACCACGATGAGTGCCGAATCCTCCAGGGGAACGGCTCCCGTCATCGCTTCCGGCATCGGACAACACCTCCCTGGCTTTTGCCTGCTCTTTCGCCATACGGGTCCGGGAGGTGGTTGTCAACCACGGGCGCTAGCCTCACCATCAAGCTTGGACTCACAGCGTCAGAGGGCCGCCACCGCGGCCGTACGGTGCAGGATCAAGGATGAGGGATGAAGGAGGCGTCGCAATGGATCAGGATGTCACGGCCGGCGCCGGGACAGTGCGGGTGGGAGAAGCCATCCGGGCGGAGTTTCCAAGTTTGCAGCGCGAGCAGGACGGGCGGTCCGTGGTGTACCTCGACGGGCCTGGGGGGAGCCAGGTGCCGCGGCAGGTGATAGACGCCGTGAGCAGGTATTACGAGCGGTCCAATGCCAACACGCATGGGGCCTTTGCCACCAGTGTGGAATCTGATGCGGTCATTCACGGGGCGCGAGAGGCCATGCGCGATTTCCTCCACGCGGAACAGGACGCAACGCTTTCCTTCGGCGCCAACATGACGAGTTTGAACTTTGCCCTCGCCCGTGGTCTCGCCCGCACCCTAAAGCCCGGCGACGAGGTGGTGGTGACGGAACTGGACCACGACGGCAACGTGGCGCCCTGGCTCTCCCTGGCAGAACGCGGCGCCGTGATTCGCTGGGCGTCGCTGCACGCCAATCAGGTTGAGCTCGACATGGAGGCCCTCTGCTCCCTGATCGGGCCCCGCACCCGCATCGTCGCCTTGGGCCTCGCCTCGAACGCTATCGGGACCATCACCGATCCGGCGCGGGTGCGGGAAAAGGCCCGGCAGGTGGGCGCCACGCTGGTGTTGGACGCGGTGCATTACGCCCCGCATCACGTGGTGGACGTGACGCGGCTGCAGCCCGACTTTCTCCTGTGCTCGGCCTACAAGTTCTTTGGCCCCCACGTCGGAATTCTCTATGGTGCACCGGGCGCGCTGGACCTGGTCCCGACGGACCGGGTACGCCCTCAGGAGCCGCACGGCCCGTCGCGCATCGAGACCGGCACCCTGAACCACGCCGCCCTGGCCGGGGTGGCGGCGGCGGTGGACGCCATCGCCGGCTGGGCGCCGCCGGATCCCTCCCGTCGAGAGCGGCTCAGGGTGGCGATGCAAGGCGTGGACGCGTTTGAGGCCGACCTGTTCCGGATGCTCTGGGACGGCCTGTCCGCCATCAACGGCGTCGTGCTGTACGGCCGGGCGCCCGGCACAGGCCCGCGCACACCCACCCTTGGCTTCACTCTCGAGGGCCGTCACGCCGAAGAGGTGGCGGCCGGACTGGCCCAGCGCGGCATCTTCGCCTGGTCCGGCGACTTTTATGCGGTGACCGTGGTTGACCGCCTCGACCTGCGCGGCCAGGGCGGATTGGTCCGGCTGGGGCTGGCTCCCTACAACACCGCTGAGGAAATGGGGCGCACCATCGAGGCGATCCGGGAGATTGCCCGCGGCGCCGGCTAGGGGCGCACCAACAGGAGTCCAAGCAGCGAGGCGGCCAGGACGGCGCCCGAGGTCCAGTGGGCCTCGGGCCCGTACTGCATCTGGGGCAGGCGGCGCACGGCCGGCGGGGCGGGCAGACGGTTGCGATTCTTCTCGCCGCTCACCGCATAGCCCAGGCCCCACTCCCATGCGTTCCAGGCCCAGTGGAATCCGAGGGCCGCGAAGAATCCGAAATCGTGGTACAGGAAGCCCAGCATGGCGCCCACCAGGATCAGGTTGACCCAGGCCGTCGGCGACAGCGCCTCCTGGGTCCGGTGTACTGCAGCAAACAGGACCAGCGAGATGCCGAGGGCGACGGGAAAACCGACCAGGCGGGAGCCCAGTCCTATAATCCCCAGGCGGAAGATGGCCTCTTCAACCGCGGCGAACAACCCTAAGGTGACAATGGCCGGCCACGTTGGGGGCCGGGCATCTATCGGCTGCACCTCCACGGCCACGGAGCCGGTGATGAGGAAGTGGGCAGCTAAGAACGCCACCGATCCGAACAGCAGTCCGAGCACGCCTGCCTGCAGCGCGGTCAAGGCAGATAATAGGCCGAGAGCATGCCGAAGTAGGTCGGCAGATCATAGGTCACGAAGTGCGGGCTGAGCGCGACGGTCCGCCTCAAGCCAGCCAGGATAGCCATCTGCCAGAGGGCATCCGGCTTGGCATCGGCAATGAATGTGGGGTCGAGCGCGAACAGATCCTCCAGGCGATCTTCCTTCACGCGCTGGACGATGACGGCGTCCATCTCGCGGGCGGCGGGGTGATAGCCATAGGGCCCGTCGGCGAGGTGAGCATGTGCAAGGTCTGAACTGGCGATGAAGGCAGCCGTCTCGCCGGTCGCCGCCATGCCCTCGGCCACGGCCTCGCCGAACCTGGCCAGCTCATCAAACGAGAGGCTGCGCGAGGGACAGAGGCTCACCACCGCCGGGGCGTCCGGACCGGGGGGCGCCACGAAGTGAAGCGGCACCTGAATCCCCCAGTCCATGGGAAGGCATGAGTGCGGCCCCGACGACGCCCCGTAGGCGAGAAGCGGCGTCGGAATGCCGC
>JBMFXK010000185.1:0-6118 GCA_049964315.1 Clostridia bacterium
GCCGGCGACGGCGTGTTCGGCCCATCCGGTCAAATGGACAGCCCTGCCCACATCGGGCCGCCGGGTGCACCACGTCCCACCGCAGGGGGCGACCTGGTCAGCGGTGTGGGGGTTTGCCTCAAGCTTTGACGCGTATGCGCTGTGCGGCGGCTTCACCCCCGTTGCTCAGAGCGGCCACGCGACTCATGACGCGTGGCCGCACACCGGTGCCCTTCCAGAGGATCTCGACACGTTGCGTGGGGCCCTTTTTTGAACAACGGCGGTGGCGCCACCTCCAAGAGGAGCCCCCCTGCCCCCAAGCGGCCGATGTCGCAGCGTGGGTCGACGGTATTCGCGCTATCGTGGAGCGCCGAGAGGCTCCGGAGCTGTCGAGGGTGCCCGCCATCTTCCCGGTAGCGGACCCGGTGATTCCGTTAGCGGCGCATCGCCAGTCGGAAACGATGTCCGTCGTCGAGCTCAAGCGCCTCCATGGTCTCCCGATTCAGCCCGGGGACGACGAGGACGGGGTCACCGTAACCCGGGTGGTGCACCCCGGCCGGCTGATTCGATGAGCGGCCGTGTCCCTCTCCCCAGTGTCCTGGGTGTCGGGGTTTTCGACGACCCTGAATTTCCAGATCGCGGTCGGCCCACCCGCCTGTATGCCAACCCCCTCGGTGACGTGGAACAGTGGATGAGGGCGCTCGCCACCGGTCAGTCCCAGGCGCCCGGCCTCGTATTCTTGGACGTCGGTCTCCGGTGGACGAACGGGAAGGAGTGCCGGGTGCCCATTCCGATGGCCCGGGATGGTGCCGAGTGGCGCAGTGTAACCTGGCAGACGTTGTTGAGGCCCGAAGGCTATCTGGTCTATAACGTTACCGCGGGGCGGGGACCGCCCATGGTGGTGTCACCACGGGCCGCACCGACGCCGCTCGCGCGTCGCTCACCGAGTGGCGCTCCGGCCCTGGTCGACTGGGCTCGGGCGCCTCAAACGGCTCGCCCGCGCTGCGGGTCCTGGATCCGGGGCCCGGGGGTCAGTGTAGCCCATGCATAAAGCCGAAGATCACCAGAGCCATCATCACGGTGATATATATTCGGAGTCCCCAGAACACCACCCGAATGGCGCGAGTTGGCTGGACGCGATGGAGCTCCACCGGTCCGTCGGACTCGGTCGGAACGATCTGCAGCGCGTCGCGCTCATCGTTACGATTGGACACGTCGGTACCCTCCTTCGATGGTGGCGCGGTCAAACCACCTGCGGCAACACCACTGAGAGTCCGTACAGCCCGTTGAGAACCACCAGCAGTCCGATGATGCCGATGGCCAACCCGTTCTGCCACCGCCGGTTCACGTGTACGCCCATGATGTCTCGGTCATTAAGGAGCAGCAGCAGAAACAGTAGAGCGGCGGGCATGAAGATGGACGCAATCACCTGCACCGTGAGATTGAGAAACCCCAGTGGTGCACGCGGGATCAGCACAATGCCGGCTGCCACCGCAGCACTCACCAGACCGGGCAGGTAGAAACGCCAGGCGCGGGCGAGCGGGAGATTGATGCTCTTCGGCCAGCGAAACGCCTCTCCCGTGGCCCAGGAGGTACTGGCGGTGAGGGCGATGGTGGCGATCATGCCGGCCTCTACCAGCCCGAGCGCGAAGAGGTCCTGCCCCGTCGGACCGAGGTGGGTGCCGACCAGCTGGATGAGTTGCGAAATGTCGTCACTGGCCGCGTGCGGATGGCCGAACGCGACGCGCGCTGTCAGGACTAGGATAGAGACCGCCACCAGCACCATAGCCGCCGATCCGAGGGCCGTGTCCAGCTGGCCATGGCGGACCTCGTCGACCGTCAACCCCTTGTCGACGACCGCCGACTGCTGGAAGAACAGCATCCAGGGGGCGATGGTGGTGCCGAAGTTGGCGAGGACGATGAACAGGAAGGCGGCCGTGAAGCCGCCCGGCACCGCCCAGGTGTGGAAGGCGGCCATCACCCGGCTCCAATGGGGGTGGGCCATGATGGCGAGCGGCACGAAGACGAGATTGCCGGCCGCAATCCAGAGGGCGATCCGCTCCCAGGGCCGGTACTTGAGCACCAGGAGGATGCCGGCATCGCAGGCCAGCGCTAAGGGTGCGCTGACCCAGGGGGAGACGCCCCACACGGACATCCCCACCGTGATGCCGATAAACTCAGTGATGAGGGTGAGGACATTGGCTAACACCAGATCGACCAGCGAGAACCAACCCCAAAAGGACCCGTAGCGCCCCCAGATCATTTCCGCATGACCGCGGTGAGTCACGGCTCCGAGACGCACCGTCATCTCTTGCACTAGGTACGCGATACCGCCGCCCATGACCAACGCGGGGACGAAAAAGCCGATCCCGTACGCAGCGCCCGTCTGGGCGTAGGTAATCACGCCGCCCGCGTCGTTGTCCGCAATCATGACCAGGATGCCGGGGCCGACAATGGCCAGCAGGAAAAGGAGCCGGCCGATTACCGTGCGGGAGCGACGCAGGGCCACGCGGCGGGCCCGGTCGGCAACGCGGATGGCGTCATCATCGGTCGGACGCGCCAACATCGGAGCCGCAATCTTACTCATGAAGTTGCCTCCTCGGTGGCCCGAGGGGCAGGGCGGTTAGGGTGGTCCCTCGGGAGACAGACAGATTCCGAACCCGTCCAGACGCCATGGTGAAGCCGTCTCGCGACAGCCTCCAGGGTCCGTGTTCACCCGCGTTCTCCCTCCCGCAAAAACACCATTCCTCCTGGCCGCGCAGGAGGAATGACCCGTCCCTATCGTGGGGGATCCAATCCTCCTGGTTGAGCTTTGGCACCACGCCACGTGAGAATCTCCGAGAAGATTCAGCCACTTCGGAGGGGGCCTTAAGCCGACCACCTCTGGCCTACACCGGATCGTCTCTCGACGGTTGGGTGCAGTGGCCTGTGTTGACGTAGCCGCCTCGCCTAACGAGGACCGCTCGATCTATACGCCTTTAGCCTAAGATCTCGTTTCGGGCCCTGTCAACGGACTTCCGGCGCAAAATCGACGGTTTTAGGACCGGACCGGCACCTAGCATCGGATTACGGATGAAAGCGCAGGCAGAGGAGTCCGGACGCTGTGCGGCGGATACGGTTATGATCCAGCGATGCGTCGTCCTGTGTTGTCACCAGGCTCGCCACGAGCCCACATGCGTGACGGGAGGGCTGACCCGTCCGGCTGCAACCGATAAGGCGGAGTCGACGGGCCCCCTGTGCCCCGTCTGTCTCCGCGATGTTTCACGCTACGATGCGCCGACAGGACGGGAATGGGGCGAGGGAGCCGGCTGGCGCACTCGGGTGACGACGACTTTATCCTTCGCCGCCGACCAACGCGGCGCGGATGAGCTGAACCCCTGGGAGGAGAAGGTGAACACCACCGCATCGACGCTGAGGGTAGCCGGCAGGCGCGTGGCCTCCCACCTCCCGCCGCCGTTCACGTCGAGCACGTTCCCCTCTCCCAAGGCAATACCGTTCCCGGGGGTGGCTGCGAACGCGGCGTGTCCGAGTCTGGATGGCGCGTTGCCCGCGAAGACCATCCCTGGAGGGCCTCTCGGGCGGTCGTGCGCGGTGCAATCCTTCGGGGGCCAGGAGAGCCCCCGCAGGCCGTGCAAAACAGCGCCATCACGGCGCCGCCCTAACGCGCCCACCGCCCCACCCACATCACCTTCGCGCTGGTAAAGCCCCCGCGGCTGAGTAGGGGACGACTGTAGCTGATTCCAATCCTGGGTGGGCATGTAGTGGGGGTCTTCCGGGGCACGGCACAGGATCCCATGCTGCGGCGCTGCACCGAGCGGCTCGATCCTGATCGCTCGGCTGCCGGTCGTCAACGGGCAGGGACGTTGCCAAGGCGCGTTGCACCCACGGTCGCGCGTCACGGTCCAGCACGGGTGGAGCCTGTTTCTCGCAGTGAAAACCTTCCCGCACCGCGCTCACCGACTTTCAGGCGGTGAGGGGCTAAGTGTACCGTGGACGCCGTATGGGCCTCGCGCGGTCGGGTCGTGGGCAACGTGGGCGGTGGGCTGCGGAAGCCTGGCGGGCGCAACCGTGGTTCCCGCCCCCGGCTCCACGACTGCGGCACCCGACGGTGTAAATCGGGAGGATGATGGGGGAGCCGGGCCCGGGAAACCCGCACGCCGGGTTCTGCGGGGGACCAGGGGCCAAGCGAGTTCTGTCACGATGACACTCCTGGCAAGGTCTACCTACAAAAAGGTGGCACAGCCTGCTGAAGGAGGAGTGGGTGTGTCTCTACCGCTTCGCCCAGGACCTGTGAACACAATCGATCGGATGTACATCCCCTTGATCGTGGTCGCCGGCCGATGACCTTGCTGAATGGCCCTCCGGCCACATACACCCTGGACGTTCTAGAGACCGACCGTCATCGTCATGGCGGGCGTCTATTGGTTTGGGTCGCGGTCGGTTCGCGTACCTGAGAGGCCCTGGTCAGGCAGACGCATCCGGCCCTCTCTGATCAAGGACGGAGCGGAGCCGATTGAGCCACTCGGTGCCTAGCTGGCGCCCGTTGGGGAATTGGTCGCCTCGATCCCACCGCCACGTCGTGATCATCGCCAACGCTAGGATCCGGCACTGCCGAAGCAGGTCCCGGTCGATCCCAGCATAGTGCTGGCCCACCTCTTCAGGCGTGTGGGCGACGTCGAACTCGACGGGACCCCGACAACACGTCTCGAGATCGACGAACCGTGGCCCCTCCGTCGTAATCAGCAGGTTGTCCGGGTGAGGCTCACCGTGCAACAGTTGCTCCGCAGCGCCCTGGTCGCGGATGGCGCGGGTCAGACGTTCCAAGGTGTCGTCGAGGAGCTCCCGATCGGCCCCCGCGAGATCCGGAGTCCGGTCGCGGTTCCGCAGGAGCTGGTGGGCCTCTTCGACGCGGTCCGTGAAATGGGGCGCCGGGAGGTCCACCGTCCGCATGCCCGCATGTAGCGTCTCGAGCGCGTGTGAGTACTCCATTGGGGAGATCTCTTGCAGCGTCGCCCGCTCGTAGTATGTCCAAAGCGTGACCACGAAGCCGCCGCTCTCATATGGACGGGGCGGCACGCGCGGATCAAGAGTTGCCACGGGGCAGCCGGATGCGGCGAGGCGCTCCGCCAACTCCACCTCGAACCACGCGACCTGGTCCGCTGCGGGGGCCAGACGCGCGATCATGTCATGGGGTAGAAGACGGAGCGTAAGCTTGTTGGAGTTGTGGAGAACGACCACATCGTCAATGGCCGGATGCAGCGATGCGGCAATACCCATAGCCGCCGTCCTGGCGCGCTTGACGTCCGAGTCGTCCACCGTGACCGCTCTCCTCTCACTCTCCAGAGGCTCGTCCGTTTCTGCACTTCAGTCACTCTTCCTGGAACACCGCACGCCGGCGTCCTGGCGGCGTGGGCGGAGTACACCGGCCCGAACGATGCCCGTTGAATGCATCACGCCGACCGTCCGGGACGGACTCATGGTACCCTGCGTCTTCTCTCGATGCGGGCCGCCGGACTAGGCCCAAACCGCGCGGACCGCGCCGACGATGACGACCCCTGACCGCACTTACGCTGAGGTTCAGGCCGTTCCCTTTCTCGAGCAGCCAATGACGCCGGTACATGCCACACCACGCGAGCATCGGCACGCGCATACGATCGAGTCGATGAGGTCCTTCTCTGCAGGTAGGTAGGAGACGCTTCTCTACAGCAGGACGGCGCTACTACCCAGTACGAGGACATTCCACCCTGACGACCACCGATGTTTCCTGACGCACCGAGTGGGTCGCGCGGGACAGGGGGCCCCGGGCGTGCGTTGCCGACACGAAACGACAAAGATAGCTCAGGCCATCATGTCGATGAGCAACGAGATTTCGTCTATCTCACGCTGACCGTGCCCGACCGCCCCTCACGATGGTACGCGCCTGCGGGTACGACCCGCATACCTGTCCCACAGCGGTCATAGAGTGCAGGAGACTTGCCCTGAGGTGGTCCGATGACCGACGAACCGTCCCGCCGCTCGGTCGTCCTGACCGGGTTCACCGTGCTAGCGCTCACGATCGCGCTTATCGTCTTTTCCGAACATGGCTACCACGCGACGGTAGATGGCCTGAAGCTGTTCTTTGAGGTCGTCTTCCCCTCGC
>JBMFXK010000186.1:0-6103 GCA_049964315.1 Clostridia bacterium
CCTGTTCCTGTCGGCGTGTCTCGACCATGCCGGCTGCCGCCTCATCATCAAACGAGCCCATGGCACCGTCACTGGCAACCACCCAGGTCACCTCGGCTCCCATCTCTATGAGGCGGGCTAGAGTGCCCGCAGCCCCGATTTCGTTGTCGTCCGGGTGGGGTGAAAACGCCACGACACGACGCATGGCTAAAATGTCGGGAACTGGAACCAGATCCTTGGCCGCCACCTGCAAGTGCCTCCTTCTTCCCCGTGGAGCCTTCCCGGGCAGGAATCCCCTGTCTCGGGTCGAACGAAGGCTCCGACAGAGTCCATGAAGCCCGAAGGGAACGCTGTATGCAAGTCGCGACATACCCTCCCCGGCGCCTGTCCGTCTCCGAGAATATCGCCCTGTCCTTCTTCTGGTTCACCAACAACGTGCAGTGGACAGCCCTCATCATCATCGTGATGCCGGCTGTCATCCGGGGGTTTGTGGGCAACGCTCATTCCGGTGAGATGCTGTCCCTGGTCAGCGCCATCGGCGCCCTCATCGCGAGCGTGAGCCAGCCTGTCTTCGGAGCCGTTTCCGATCGCTCGCTCCATCGCTGGGGCCGTCGCCGCCCCTTCATGCTGGCCGGCGTTGTCCTCACGTCACTCACGCTGGTGCTGATGGGAATGGCCCGCTCACTCTGGCTGTTTGCAGGCGCTTTCTTCGTGCTGGAGGTAGTTACGAACCTGGCCACGGCCCCCTATGCCGGCCTCATCCCCGACATCGTGGTCCAGGAGCAGCGCGGGACGGCCAGCGGCTATATGGGTCTCATGAATGAGGCCGCCATCATTTTCGGCGTACTGCTGCCATCGTACCTGTCCATCCGGACGGCGTTCGAAGTGCTGGCAGCCCTCCAGATTGTCGGCCTGCTGGTGACGCTCTACGGGGTTAGGGAGCGTCCGCTGACCGAGCGGCCACGGTTTTCCCTTGGGGCGTTCCTGAAGAGCTTCTGGCTGTCGCCGCGGGCATATCCCGACTGGTGGTGGGTGTTCGGCACGCGGCTTCTGGTGCTGCTCGGCTTCGCCACGCTGGAATATTACCTTTATTATTATCTGCTCTACGTGCAGCATCTCGCCAACCCCAACGGCTACCTGGACCAGATCCTGCTCCTCGTCACGGGCGGATCCGTATTGTCAGTACTGGCCGCCGGATGGCTGTCTGACAAGCTGCACCGGAGACGGTTTCTTGTGACGCTGGGCGGTCTCTTAATGGGCCTGACCGCCATCGGGTTCGTGTTTACGCACCAGATGGGAGACATCCTGGCTCTCGCGGCGGTATTCGGGCTGGGTTACGGCACCTACATCTCGTGTGACTGGGCCCTGGCCGTCGACGTACTGCCGCCCACCGACAATGCGGCCAAGGATATGGGCCTGTGGTCCATCTCACAGACCCTGTCCCAAACCATTGCGACAGTCCTGGGCGGCTTGCTGTTGGTGGTCCTGGCGCGTCATTTCGGGCTCTCCGGGTCTTACCGGGGCCTGTACCTGCTGTCCTTCATCTACTTTCTGTTAGGGTCCGTCCTGATCTTCCGGGTCAGAAGCGCCCGCTGAGCGGCGGGTCCAGCGGTTGGCGTCGCGAACGCGGTATTTCTCGAGCACGGTGGAGAGCGCCTGATCGAGGTCCACCCCCACGGCGTTGGCGAAACACACCAGCACGAAAAACAAGTCGCCCAGCTCCTCGGCTACGCTGCCCTCGGCCTCATCAGGCTTCTTGGGCTTGAGTCCGTACTCGTGGCTGACCTCACGCGCCAGCTCACCCAACTCCTCGGTTAGCCGCGCCAACATGGCGAGCGGGGGAAAGTAGCCCTCCTCAAACTGGCCGATATAGGCGTCGACGCGGCCCTGGGCTTCAGCGACAGTCATGGGCACATCCCCCTCGGTCTTGGCTTTCTTATGGCTTGTGATACGGATGGTCGGTGAGAATGGTGTGGGCACGGTAGAGTTGCTCGGCGACCAGCAGCGGCACTAGCTGATGTGGAAAGGTGAGTTTGGACAGCGACCAGCGGTGCTGGGCCCGGGACAGCACCGCGTCGGAGAGCCCGAACGCTCCACCCACGACAAGAGCCAGTGGCCGTCCCAGTTCAAGCAGATGCTGAAACCGTTCGGCAAACGCGGCCGAGTCATCTTCCCGGCCTTCCTCGTCGAGCGCCACGATGAGCCGGCCCGCGACTTCCTCTAGAATCCGCTGTCCCTCGCGCACCATGACCTCATTCGGAGGGAGCGAGCCGGACGCCTCGGATACCCGGATCCACGTCCACTGCCACTGCGGGGGCAGCCGCCGGCGATACTCCTCAGCCATCGCGCTCACGGCAGGATCCACCCGACGCCCCACCGTCACCAGAAGAATCCGGCCCGTGTCGCTCACACCAGTTTCGGGACGTCGGGCCGCCACTCCAGTTCCCACTCGTCGCGCAGCGGGACCCCGTCGTCGCCGTGTTCGGGAATCGACGTTTTCAGCCGCCGTGCCCGCGTCACGGCATCCAGGTGGACGCGCACCAGCCTGAACCCGAGACGTTGGTAGAACCGCAGCGGGTCGACCTTCTCGTTGGTGGTGATGAGCCAGATCCGGGTGAGATGCTCGTCGCGCGCCTGGTCCATGAGGCGTTGAAGCAGCGCACGGCCGATCCCGATGCCCTCACGGAGACTGTTCAAGGAGAGCACCTCGAACTCCAGCGCATCCGGCACTCGTCGGTAGGTGAGGAGGCCCACCATCGCCCCGTCATCCGCCACGGCCTTGAATCCCGGTAAGCCGTGCACGGCAAACACCTCGCCGTGCACGGCCATCGTCGTTCCGCCCCAGTGCGTCTGCCACAAGCGTTCCACCCAGCGCCGGTCTTCGTCTGACACTGCTTCGATCCGAAAGGCCATACCGATCCGGTCCCTCCGTCCTCTTGTCCTCTATGATAGGGGATGCTACAATTAGAACAGAAGTTCGATAGGAGGTGCACGCATGGCCCTGCCAGCATCGGCCGATACGCCGGCCGCACCGGCATCACCGGAAGCGGAAGTCCTGACTCAGTACGTTGAAGCAATCGCTCGATTGAGCCGGGCCCGCAAGGCCATGCGGCGCGCCAGGAGCACCGAACGGCGCCGAGCAGCACGGCATGCCCTGGATGAGGCCGAGGCGACCTGCCGTCGTTCGCGTTCGAAGGCGCGCGAGCGTTACGGGCTTCACGAGCATCTGGGGCACTGACGCTCCGGGTCTCCGGGTGTTTACGGCACGGTCTGGAAACGGGAGACGGCGAGTCAATCAGACTCCTGTTTGACCGGCAAGCCCTCGTCGACCCAGGCAGAGAATCCACCTTCGAGGACGTGGGCACGAAATTCATAGTCGCGAACCAGCGCCTGTGCACGCTCTCCGCGCGACGCCCCGGGATGATGCATGTTGCAGTAGGTAACGATCGTGGTGCCCGGGGAAGCTCAAGCAGGGCGGCGGAGAGTCTATCCAGCGGCGCGTTTACCGCCCCGGGAATGTGCCCGGCCCCGTACTCCCGCGCATCCCTCACATCCACGATCACCAATTGTGACGCGCTAGCTTTAGCCATGAAGAGGTCTTGCGGCCGCACGCGTTCATCCACTGGTCGCTACTCCTTTCCATAACGACGTCTACCTCGCCTGCACCGTCCGTGTCATCTTCACGTGCACGCAGCTCCCAGTCGATGGGATTCGTGCCATTTAATGCCGGTTGGACGAGCCGCCGCGTGATCCCGATGGCGAGGCCTCCGCGGTAGGCTGTGTGTGAAGACGTGGAGGATGGCAGCTCCCGGGACGAAAGTCTCGGGAGGGTCGCAGGAGAGATCGATGAAAGCGTCGTCCCAGCCTGTGCGTCACGCACCTCGCGCACGGCCTGTCCCAACGCTTCGATGCGGCATCCCATCGCCGGAGGAGTTCGGGCAGGGCGGGCAATGTCGCGATCGGCTCGTCCACACCGAGAATCCAGGCAGTCCACATCTCTTTGGTGTGCACGACTCGTTCCAAGAGGCCACGCCGCGACTCCACCCTCACCTCAGGCGGGGTCCCAGCGCCAAGGTCGAGGGGTGCATCGAGGCCGTCGTCGGAGAGGGCGAGGCTTCCTGGAGCAACACGCGCGTGACCTCGTCGTCGTGGTCCAGCATCCGATCCATCAGATCCATGCCATGTGCTCCTGACCCATCTCCGCCGGCCAGAGGACCTCGGGGGATGGAACTGAATACCGCTCTTCGCGGGGAGATACTTCCGCCCCCACGCCTCCGCTGACTGGTGGGAGAGTGGCCGTACTCGGCCCGAAACGCCCGCGCGATAACTCGATGCGGTTTCGCAGCCGACCGCAAAGGCGATGTCGCTCACGGTCCGCGCGGAATGCAGGAGGTCCCACGCCGCTCTCTCCAGCAGAATGCGGCGCCGCGGACCGGCCGGGCGTTCGCGCACGGCAGGCTGCACCAGCCGGTTTAGGTAACATGCGACAGATGCAGCGCTTGGGCCGCGTCCGCAGCCCGAGTTTCTCGTCCAGCGCGGCCGTGAGGGGCGCCAGGTATTGCCGCATCCGGTCCGGGTTTAGCCGTTCCATGAGCCGATTGTGCGCCGGTTCTGGCACATCCGTCTGTGCAGGAAGTACACACTGGGGCGGGAAGGAAGCAGGATGAGGGGGCTAAGCCCATACAATCGGTCTCGCCTGGCATTTGGGTCCGGCCGCTTCGAGTGTCCGAGGACCACCGTGAGCTGGAGACCCTGGACACCGAGTTTGCCCCTGATCTTGTGATGACGGTCACGCGGCAGGGACGAAGCTTCGTCCTCGCCCCCAGGCCGTTGCCCCGCTTCAGCAAACGCCTTCCGCTGGAAGACCTCGACGGGCCGGATCGGAAGTGGGACGGCGGTCTTGTGGGCGGACGCGACGCCCATCCGCTCGAAGCCTTCCTGGCGTGGCGATTCGAAGGCTGGAACCGCCGCTTCTCCATCTGGCATCTGTACGTGAACGCCAACGCCCGCCGCCACGGTCTCGCGCGCGCTGGTTCTCGAAGCCGAAGCGATCGCCCGGGCCAAGAAGGCGGTCGCGATGTGGCTTGAGGTATCCAATCTGAACGTGCCGGCCATCAACGCGTACGAGGCGCTGGGCTTCACGGTGGTAGGGCTTGACACCTCGCTTTATCGGGGAACGCGAGCCCGCGGCGAAGTGGCCCTCTTCATGGCCCGCGACCTATCGGATCCCTGATTTCCAGACTCACGGCCCGGGACAGGCTCCAATACGGCGGGATTCACCGCAAGGGCTCCTGAGGACCCCAATAGCGCGTCTCCGTGACCAGGGGGTGCGTATACGCACCCTCGCGTGCGTTTTAAGCCTGCGTCCACTTTGTTAAGGTAGGACCCTGTGCGGCTGCCGGCTCGCACCAGAAAATGCTGGCGTGTCCAACCTTGGCGCAAGTTGCCGATGCAAGCCTACGTTTTGTATGATACAGATCGTTAACTTACTCAGTGGAGGAACCGATGCGGGACTGGCTGATGACCTTCGCCCGGCGATATCAGCGAGATGGCATTCTCGCCGTGATATGCGCTTTCCTTTATACGGTGACGTTGCAGGCTCCTCCAGCGCTGAGCGGGCTCTTCGTCAATCGGGTGCTCAAGGGCCATGACATCCACATGCTATGGCCGATCATCCTCGCCGGTATCTTGGTCGCGGCCGTCGCGGGTGTGTTTGGATTCGGCGAGAGCTATCTCTCCTCGCGGATGGGGCAGGGGGTTCTCAACCAGGTCTGGGAGACGCTCTACACGCACTTCACCGATCTGCCCTATACCTATTACGACCAGGTGCAGACCGGTCAGCTTATCAGCCGGCTGATTTCGGACATCAACTGGGTCCGAATGTTCTTCATGAACTTCTTCTCGATGGGAACGCAGGTCGCGTTCACGATTGTCTTTGCGACCGCCATGGTGTTTGTCTACGACTGGAAGCTGGGCGTTATCCTGGTTGTCCTCCTGCCGATTCTGTACCTGGTCGTCCACCTTTTTGATCAGAAGGTGCGACCGGCGTGGCGCGCAGTCCGTGCACAGTTTGCTGTCATGACGACGTACTTGAACGAGAATATCGCCGGGGTCCGGGTCGTGA
>JBMFXK010000187.1:0-6083 GCA_049964315.1 Clostridia bacterium
GCGCTCCGCTTGGTGTCCCCGCCTCGGTCCCTGCTAACTGTGAAGCTACCGCTAGAGGTGGCGGTCCCTGGATCGGACCGGCGCCTCATCCCGGCGAGCGGCGCCCTTCTTGAGGGCCTGCCAGGCAATCGCGCCCGCGGTCCCGACGACAAGTGCCCAGAAGATGCCGACGTAAACTTCCGCGGGGCCCGTCACGGCTCCGCCCAGCGTAATCAACGCCTGTCCGAATCCCATCTCGCGCCTCCCGCCATAAGTATAAAAAGTATAGCCCGCGACTCCGTGTTGTGCCTGAGAGCGGGCTCGGGGTTTGATTGCCCGGCCGACATGGTCTTGCTACACTGCGCTTAGGCTGGGCCAGTGGGACTGGAGGTCGCTTCATGGAGCATCTCCTTGACACCTATCATCTGCGACGCTATGTCAATGCCATTGTCAATTCCACAGAAACCTCGCCCAGCCTTGCGGAGATGGTGCATCACCATCTCGACGTCCACTTTGACCGCACCCGCACCCCGCCGTTTGAGGCGTGGTTTGAGGTCCACGATGCGAGAGAGCGCTGGCTGAGGCTCAGAGTGACGGACTCGCGCGTGTATCCGGATGCCCTGTACCGCCGTGGGCATGCTCTCCTGCGGATCGGGGTGAACGGCGCCCTGTCGAGCCCGGATGACGACCGGTTTGCCAAGGAAGTGTTTGGGAGCCCTACCTTCAGGACCTGCCGGCGATGCGGCTACAGGTCCGACGGCTGGCTCGATTACTACGGGCATTTGAAGCTGGAGCACTGGGGAACGCCCGATACCTGGTCAGCCTGATGCCCCGAAAAGCGGTGGAGATAGCATGCTGACAGTCGGAAACGCCCTGAGCGCCTCTGTGCGCCGACATCGGGACAAGACGGCCCTGATTTTCGGTGACCGGGCGCTTACCTTCAACGACTTCGACTCCCGTGTCAATCGGTTTGCCCAGGCCCTCATGGCGGAGGGGGTGCAGCCAGGGGACCGCGTGGCGCTCCTGCTGCCGAACGGTCTCACCATGGCGGAAGCGTACTTCGCAACGGCGCGCGCAGGTGCGGTGGCGGTTCCCATCAACGTACGCTGGGCGGCGCCGGAGATCCGCTACGTCCTGGAGGACTCAGGGCCGCGGCTCGTGATCGCGGGCGAGGAATTCCGGGATGCGCTTCCCGAGGCCCCCAACATCCTTATCGGCGACCGCTGGGAGGAGAAAGTGCAGGACGCTCCGGATGCGGACCCGGCCGTCGCCGTGTCGGAGACCGATCCCTGGGTCATCGTCTACACCTCCGGCACCACCGGCCGCCCCAAAGGGGCGGTGCGCGACCACCGGTCCAACGTGATGATTGCGCTCATCCTGGTCGCCGAGCTCGGCATCACCTCGGACGATGTGGGGATGGCGCTGCTGCCGATGTTCCATGTGAACTCCATGTGGTTCGTTACCCTCTCGCTTGCCATCGGGGCCACCTGCGTCGTCTATCCCCACCGCACCTTTCACCCCGGTCACGTGGTGGAGGAGCTCAATCGCACCGAGGCCACCTACTCCATGTTCGTCCCCAGCATGCTGTCGTTTCTGGCCGATGCGGCCGAGCGGGGAGCACTGGATCCCCGCCATCTCCGGGTGGCCATGACGTCGTCCGCGCCGCTTGACGCGGCCCTGCGCGATCGTCTGCTACGGGTATTCCCGCGCGCGAACCTATACGACATCTATGGCGCGACCGAGTACGGCGGCGTCACTATGATCCGCCATCAGACCGGTGGGCCGGTGGGAACGGTGGGGTGGCCGGCCATTGGTCAGACCATCCGCATCTTCCGGGACGATTACACACCGACCGCCACTGGCGAGGTGGGCGAGGTCGGGATCGCAGGGCCTACCCTGATGCGTGAGTACTGGAAGCGTCCGGAGGAAACCGCAGCGGCGTTTCACGACGGCTTTCTCACGTTGGGGGACATGGGTTACCTCGACGAGGCGGGGCGTCTGGTGCTGGTGGACCGCAAGCAGGACATGATTATCGTGGCAGGCGAGAACGTGTACCCGTCGGAGGTGGAGGGCGTCCTGGTGGCGGACCCCTCGGTGGCGCTGGCGGCCTGCATCGGCCTTCGCGACGAGCGGCGGGGCGAGTCCGTGGTGGCGGCCGTGGTGCCGCTGCCCGGACAGACCGTCGACGTCGAGCGGCTCCATGCTCTTTGTCGGGACAACCTGGCCGACTACAAACGGCCGCGAACGATTGAAGTGTGGCCCGAGCTGCCGCTCGGCCCGGCCGGCAAGGTGGTTCGGCGGCTGGTGCGCCAGCAGTGGGTTCAGCGGGCGGCCGGCACCCACTGAGCGAGCCATCCCAGAATCTCCTGCCACAGGGCGATCTGGGCGGCGGGACGGCTTAAGCGGTGGCCCTCGCCCGCAAACTCCACCAGGCGCGCCGGAACGTCCATGCGTCGGAGCGCCGCCTCCAGCTGGCGCGCCTCGGAGGGCGGGTAGAGGGTGTCCTGCTCGCCGACCAGGATGAGCGTCGGGGTGCGGACATGGGCCACGTGCGCAATCGGGGAGCGTTCGATGGCCAGTTCAAGATGCTGCCAGGGGGGCCCGCCGATGAGGCTCTCAAACCACGACAGCCCGGCCGCCCCCGTCCCGTACAGGCTGAGCCAGTTTACGGCGGGGGCCCCGACGATGGCGGCCCGGAAGCGGTCTGTCTGGGTGATGGCCCAGGCGGCCAGAAATCCCCCATAGCCGTACCCGACAATCGCCATCCGCTCGGCATCCGCCAGGGAACCGGCCAGATGCTCGTCCAGCACCGCCATGAGGTCCTGAAAGTCCCCGCCCCCAGGATCACCGGCGACGGCGGCGCTGAAGGCGCTGCCGTAACTGACGCTGCCACGCGGATTGGCCATGACGACGAGATAGCCATGGGCGGCCAGCAACTGGGCCCCGCTGTGGAACCCGGGTCCGAAGCCGCCTCCCGGTCCACCATGCAGCAGCAGGACGGTGGGGTGAGGAGCCCGCCCGGCCGGCCTCAGACGCCAGCCGCTGACCGCAAACCGTCCCCCGTCGATGACGAAGGGTTCGGGAGCCGCCGAGGAGCGTTCGTGCAGGCGACGGCGATTAAGGGTGCTCACCGGCTCGGCGCCGTCTTTCCACCGATAGAGTTCTGGCGGTTCGGTCGAGGTGGCGGCGACGAACCACAGACCCTCGGCCGTGGGCGCAAAGTCCAGAAGGCTCCAGGGCAGGTCGGGCACGCGTTCCGGTGTGCGATGCAGATCCGTCCAGCGATAAAGTTCGGAGCGGCCCTGGTTCGCCACGATCGCGTAGAGAGCCGTGCCGCCGGGCGAAAACCGGAGCGTGTGCACGTCAGCGGGGGCCAGGTTGCCGGGTAGAGAGACACCCACAGGGCGGTCCCAGTGCGCGGTGATGTTGGCGGCGACGCCCGCCGCGCCCCCCTCCAGCGGCAGCTGGTAGAGGTGCGGCCCGATGAGAGCCGGGGCCGATCCGGCCGGCGTCCCGGTGAACATGATCACGTCCCCGCGCGGTGACACGGCCACAGCGCCAATCCGGCCCCGGAATCCTTCAAGAACGACGGGCTCGACTCCACCGGGTCCCAGTGACTGCAGCACCTCGACCGGCTCGAGGTCGCCTTCCTCCTGTACGTGTGCCACCACCACGATGCGGCCGTCGGGCAGCCAGGCCGGCAGGCGGTAGGGAAGAAGGGACGACGCGGCGTACGTGACCTCGCCGCTCAGGCGATCCCACCCGAGTACAAAGTGACCACCGTCGGCCTCCACCAGTAGGGCGGCGCCGGCGCTGTCAGGCTGCCAGGCGATATCGGACACCCGCGCACCGGGACGGGCCAGGTCGATGGCGACGGTTTTCATGCCCGCCGCCCCCAGGGGTAGCAGCATAAGGAGGTCGTGAGCCCTCTCGCGCCGACGGTACAGCAGCCAGGCTCCGTCCGGCGAGAGGCGGGGAATGCCGTCGCCCGGTCCCTGTGTAAGCGGGACCAGACCCTGGTCGGAGTACACGGCCAGCCACTCGAGGTAGCGGTTCCGACCGACGTCAGGGCGCCGGCACTGCATGACTACAAAGTGACCGTCAGGATGTGCTTCCAGCGCGCCCGGCACGGTCCAATCTATAACAGCTTCCGGATTCCAGAGCTCGCCCGCCGCGCCCGGGGTGACGTCCCGGGATTCATCGTGAGGGGGTCGTTTCACGTCTGTACCCGCCCGATCGAGCCCGAGTTGCGTGCTGCCGGGGGGCAGCCACGGTTCCAATCCATTCGCCGGCCGGGCCGCGTTTCCTGTGTCCGAGCCGGAGGGTTCAGCGAGCTCGTACGAGGGCCGGGCGGGAGAGAGAGGGCGGGCGTCGACGGGCGCCGTGCCGCTCAGCATGGTTTGAAGAGGTTTGGCGGCGCGATGTGGATGGGTTCCCGATTCATCGGCTGCTGGGACGTTCTGCGCCAAGCGCCGCCAGCTTAGTCGGCGTCGAGACGGCGTCGATAGATGACGCGGTCGTCGGCGTTCAAACAGCGGCCGCTCTCCAGGTCAAATCGCCAGCCGTGCATCTGACACGTCAGGATCCCCTTCTGATCGATGGTGGCGAAGCGGCGCAGGTCGGCTTTCAGGTGCGGGCAGCGGCGCTGAATGAGCCACCCTCCGTACTGCCAGAGTTCCTTGTCCGCCTCGCTCTCCATCCAGTACCCTTCCGCATACTGAATTCGCTCCGGGCTCAGACACTTGAAGAACGTGTACACGGCCTCGTTGTACTCGCCCTCCCGGCGGGCTCGAAACCGGCACGACAGGAAGAGAGAATTCACCCAGTCCACCACATAGTCGTCCAGGCATGCCTGGATAAGCGGACCGGGCACCTGAAAGTAGTAAGGCGCCGGCTTCCCGTCCCAAGCCCGCACCTGGCGGCGTCGAAAGTCGAGCTCGGCGGCCCCATCCCCCCAGTCCAGCACCACACTGGCCCGGATGCGGCGGGCAGTCAGATCAGCAATCGCCATGATCGGCTCGAGCCGCCTTCGAAGCTCCTCCAACAGCTCGGCGTGCGGCGCCGGCCATGAGGACCGTTCCGCCGTTATGCGCGGCATGGCCTGGGCCTGATAGCGGCGAAGGTAGTCGGCCTTGTGTTCGAAAATCGTCTCGGGGGTCTCGCCCGGAAAGTGATGCGTGGTCTGGCAGTCGGCGCCGTTCAGAATGATCTCGGTGCCGGGCAGCACGAGATGTCCTTCGCGCAGTCCCCGCCGCTCCAGTTCGGTCAGGAAGACGGTCTGGTCGGGAAAGGTGTTGGTCTCGTCGTTGTCGACATCGTTGAAGGCGAACAGATCGGGGTCGAGAAAGCCCGCCGGGCCGGCCGATGGAAAGATGTGGCGCGGATTCAGCAGGCGGATGAAAGTGGCGGCGCGCTCCATTTCGTTGCGACGCTTCTCGCGCCCGCGGGCGGCCATCTCTTCGGGAGGCAGTTCATACACCATCGGATACCAGATGGCGCCGGAAAACTGCAGACAGAGCCCGTCGATCGGGCCCCATTGCTGTAAGGCGTCAAAGTCACGCGGGTGGGCGTCGTTCAGGTTGAGAAGCCGCGTGGTGCCGTCATCCACCATGAGGCACGAGTCGCCCAGCGGACCATCCGCCGGCGCCGTATAGGCACGGGTCGCAACCTTGAGTGTCTTGCCGACCGGAATGAACTCGCCATCCGGCGCTGTGAGAAAGCGGGTGAAGCCGAGCCGCCTCAACGCGTCCTCCAATGCCGGCAGCGGATAGGCCGGCAGGATGACCTGCACCGACTTGTCAACGTGACGGGACAGGAAGTCCGGGTCGAAGTGATCCTGGTGGAGGTGCGAGATATAGAGCAAGGTGGGATGCCCGATGCGTTCCCTGTTTACGTGGTCGTTGGCCGGAAACGGCCACCAGCTTCCGAAATAGGCGGGGTTAAACCAGGGATCGCACAGAATGCTGGCCTCATCAGTCTCGATGTAGAAGCCGGCGTGCCCGAGGTAGAGAACCTTCACCTGCGTCCCTCCCAAAAAGCCGCCATGGCGTGTCGAGCGCCGTACCCCAAGGTAACCTTCATGTGGCTAAGAACGCCGCGGGACG
>JBMFXK010000188.1:0-6059 GCA_049964315.1 Clostridia bacterium
GGGTGGCTTCGTGGGGCCGCCCCGACTGGCGCCGATCCCATTAGGCCGGTCCAGTTTCGGCCTGATACGGCGACCGTTAGGTCTATAGACCGCCTCGTAGCCCCATGGCGTAATCAGGTCGGCAGAGCCTCGGCATGATGCCACGGGGGTAGCGAGCTCTACCATGTGCGGCGGTCCGTGGCCACGCAGGGCGCATTGGCGGACGGCACGGGGGCCAGCAGGAGAGAAGCGTCGGAACTCCCGGCGGACACGGATTGGCGGACGCGCGTATCGGGCAAGAAGGCAGGAGCCGCGGCAGGAGCAGATCCAGGACGGCAGGACGCACGCCAGCAGGATCGGATCGGAATCGGACACGGCGCAGCTGAGCGGGGATTGGGCGAGAGGAAGAAGTTGGCCGGGCGGCGTGGTGCCCCGGGGAGCCGGAGCACCACGCCGTGCAAGCAGCGTCGCAGGCCCGTTTAGGGCGATGCGACCTGTTTTGCTTTTGCGGTGGTGGTCTTTACGGCGGGACAGGCCAGGTGGGAAGGGGGCTGACCGAAGCCGGGCTTGCATCGGACGCGCGGACGGCTTAAAGTCAGGCCACACACCTGCGTTATGTCAACTTGGCTTCCGTCACAGAGGGGGACGCGGGAATGACGCCGAGCGAGCGGCTGCGGACGGTATTAAAGCAGCGGGGAATGAGCCTGCGGGGACTGGCGCGCCAGTCTAACCTGTCACGACAGACGGTGGAACGCCTCGCCTCGGATGACCCGGGGGCCTGGGCCGTGGTCCGTCGATCGACGATCGCACAACTGGAAACGGCGTTGGGGGTGCCAAAGGGCTACTTCACAGACGAGAGCGAGGACACAAGCACGGCCTGGCAAATGGCCGGACTGGACGATCCCATCGACCCGCAGGTGCGGGTTGTGGTAGCGCAGGTCATGAAGCAGCTGCAGCAAGAAGCTGGGCTGCCGTCAGCGTTTCCGGGACGTGGCGGAGGGCCATCGTTTGGCGCACCGCCCGATAATGACCCGGAGCCCCTGGACGTCCGGCGCACCTTGACCGACCCCCGGTTCCGCACTCCGGACGAACACCAGGACGAAGACCACGACGAGCGGCTGCGGTGCCTGTTGGAGGCACAGCGCCAGGCGTACTGGGAGTGGGCAAACCAACCGCAAGAGAGCCAGACGGGCGCGGATCAGGACGAGCGCGTGCTCGCGAAGAACCGGCAGTGGCGCGAGCTCCACGACGTGCCCGAGCTGGATGAGACGGCCCAGGCGGCGCAGCTGGTGACACCGGCCGACGTGCGCGTGCCTCGGGATGCCAACAACCTCTGGGAGCGGGTGAGCGCCAAGAATCCCGCTCGGCTCGCGACGTGGGAAGACCTGCGCTGGCTGCAGGAACCTCTGGCGACCACGAAGGTACAGACGCGCCAGGAAAACGGGGAGCTCTTCGACCAGGTCGAGGACGCCAATGGCGTGATTTTTTGGACCCGATGTCGCGAGCATGACGTGGATAGCCCGGACCCGGAAGACCATCTGTTTCTGCTGCCGGCGATGACGACCCGGGTGCGGCGCGTAGGCGACCGGCCGGGATCGGGGAGCCAGGCTAGCCGCCGGTCGGCGCCGACAGGGGCGCCGGGGACCGCGGGGGTTCACGCACGTGTTCGCTAGACACCCAGCGGAGGGGGGAACCGGGCCGTGGCAACAGCGAATCGGGCAACGCTCAGCTGGGGGGATTGGGTGCTCGCCGGCCTGGCGGTGCTGATCCTGGCGATGGCCGCAGGCGGGACGCTCGGCACGCATCTGAGCACTGTGGTGCAGCGCCTGCAGCAGCTTGGGAGCACGGGGACCTCCGGCGCTGGGAGCTCCGCCAGCAGTCCGGCGCCGGCGCCCCAAAGCACCGTGTCCCCGTTCAAGCAAACCGCGCCCTCGAGTAATACCTCGTCGTCGAGTAGCACCTCGCCGGCGAGCTCGAAGACAGCCGCCAGCGGGCCGCAGGCCGCGCCGTCCTTTCTGCAGCACGGGCTGATTCAAATCACGCCGACCCAGGCCATGGCTGCGAAGTATGCGGCCGCCACCAACTTTTACTCGGGGAACTGGTTCGTGCGCCTCGGGCAGCACCTGTTTGATGCGTTGAGCAGCAGGGCGCAGAAGAGGAACCCGGGGCTTCCCCGGGAAACCGGGATCGAGCCGCCACCCCCGGCCCCCGGGCAGGCCGAAACGTGGGCGCAGTGGCTGTGGTACGGGCCGACCCCGCCCCCGCTATGAACGGAGACCGGGCGGGCGCCGTCGTCCTGCTGATCACGGGGATCGTGTTGCTGATCATCGGCCTGGCCGGGACCGGGAGCGGGTGGGGCCAAACGCTCGTCAAACCCTTGGGCATCGTCTTTGGGAAACCGGGCGGACTCAGCACCGATACGGGGGCGTCCAGCGGCCTGAGCGATACCACGCCGCCGGATACGACGGAGACGCCGCCGAGCGATCTGCCCGCCGGGGGGTCCGCCGAGAGGCCGCCGACGCCGTCGTTTAACGGCCCGCCGGAGGCGGATCCCTTCGCGAATCTGCCCCTGCCCGACGTGGTGGTTCCGTAGGACCGGCCCCCTACAGGGGCTGCCGGCCAAGCCGCCGGCATCGGGCCGGGCCGGGGCCTCGCGGCCGGGCCGAGCGGAGCGAGCCCGATAGGGGCGCCTGGCCGCGGGGAAGCCCGGCCTGATAGGCTGGCGCCGGCCACGGCGGCCCCGGGGGCCGGTCGGCGGGGGAGGAGCTGTGGATGGAGATGCCGAATGGCATGGAAAACGGCCCGCCGGAGTGACGGGCCGTCCGAAGGAAAAGCAGTCGCGGAATCGGCGTTCCCGACTGCCGGGGCCCCGGGCACCACCCCGGAACCATCAGGTACAGTGTATACGACCCGGCAAGACAAAATCCTTCCGGGAAGCGCTGGAACCTCCGGCAGACAGGCGAACCTCCGCGACACAAGGCGGAGGCGTTTTTATTGGAGCAGCTGACGTGGGACGGGACGGGGTTCAGGGGCGACGCCCCTGTAACCTTGAGAGAGAGAGAAACATTTGCGGACAACCCCGCCGATGGCCGAGAGACCTGGGAGAAACGGGCGGCCCGCAAGCATCTGGGGCGTACGTACGCGGCGGCCCTAGCGCGTTTTACCGGGCCGTCGCGCCAACGGCATGAGGTCAAAGGGAGTCTAGAAGCCTTGACTCGGCTGCCCGATCCCGCGAGACCCCTGGCGCCGGCTGGCGAGATCACCGCCGAGGGGCGGCGAGGTCGCGCCGCCGAGATCTTGAGGTTCCAGGCTACAGTCGGAGATGTGCCGCCAGGCCGCGCGACGCCGGAGGAGATTGTGCAGGCTACCGTCCAGGCGCTCCGGAGCTGCGGGCAGAATTGGCTGATTGGGCAGGCTCCGGAAGGACGAGATGTGGTAGAGGGAGTATGGCTGTGCCACAACCGCTTGTGCCCCACGTGTGCGGCCTTGACGCAGCAGGCGTGGGTGCGGCGGTTAGATCCGTTGTTCGCCCGGGCCGGCCTCACGTCCCGGCAGTATGTCTACCGGAATAAGCAGGGGGAGAAGGTCCGGATCCCCGGGGTTTGGCTGGAGGTGCCGCTGGACGCGACTGGACATGTCGTGTGGGCGGGGCATGCCGACGCGATCCAACTCCAGCGGGCTCAGCGGAAAGAAGATCTGGCCACGCGGGCGGAGGTCCGGGGAGACACCCCGGCAATGATGCGGTACATGGCGCAGGCGCGGCAGCTGTTGGATGGCCCCCCGAAAACGGTACGGCTCTATGCGTTCTTCGTCACGCTGACCGTGCGGAACGTGCCGCATATCTGGCGAGACGCTAGTGATACGGATCCCGGCGGTAGCGTCTTAGACGCGGCGATCAACCGCCCTTGGAGGATCCTCCGGGAGACCGCGCGCCGGCGCCCGGATAGCGCGGCGGGGCGATTTCTCCGCCATATTCGGGGGGGGGCCGATGTTACGGAGATCACGCACCACCGCGCCACGGGGTTTCACCCACATAAGCACGCTCTCATCTTGGCGGACGTGCCGTACCTCGCGAAGAACGCGCTCCGCGAGCTTTGGGCGGACTATACAGGAGGCGCGGGCCAGATCGTGGACGTTCGACCCTTTTACCGGGCGCAGGATCTCCAAACGGGCGAGGCGTTGAATGCGGAGAAGGCCATCGTGGAGCTCTGCAAGTACTTGGTGAAGCCACAAAGCGAGATGGACCCGTCCGCGCTGCGGGAAGTGGTGCTGGCAACACGCGGGCGGCGGCGGATTAATACGTGGGGCTGTCTGCGCGAGCTGCCGCCAGCTCAGCCCGAAGAGGCGCTGAACCCGCCGGATGCGCCGGCGGTGATTCCCGAGGGGCATCACGCCCTGTATCGCTACACTCCGAACGGGCGCCGGTATCGCCCATTGTGGAGATGGCCGGCCACGGTGGAGGATCCGATCGTGCCGATCGGACGCAGACCGGACCCGGCCCCGTACAGCACCCGGGATGATGTCACGTGGGCGCCGGCGGAACAGGAACGCTACCGGGCGGCGGCGATCGCGGGGACGCGCATCCCGTACGGGCTTGTCGAGGATCGGCGGGTCGAACTGTGGGAGCGTGTCCAGCGGCGCGTTAAGCTGTTGACGTCCGGGCTCGGGCAGGAAGTCCTCTCGGGAAATTAGGTAGACGGGGCCGAAATAATGCTCTAGCATTCTGGGTATGGCGAATAACGTGCAACCGCGGCGCGCCGATCGCGACCTCATATGGGAGGTGGCGCATCGCGACGGAATCCCCCAAAGCGCTGTGATACGGGCGATGCTGGACGCCTGGTTGCGAGAAAACCCGGGATGGCGTCCCCGAGCGGAGGAGCTCCGCCAGCTGTTCGATCGCGATCCCGGCACCACGCATTTCGGCCGCGGGCTGCCGGCAGAGGATGGACAGAAATGACCACGGGTGTCCACGTGGACAAATGACCATCGAAGAGGCGGCTCGGGCGACGGGGCGCAGCGTGAAGACGGTGCGGCGGCGGCTCGGAGACGGCACGCTGACGGGCCGGAAGGACGATCGCGGCCACTGGCACGTGGACGAAGCGAGCGTCCTGCGATGGATACACCCTGACCAGGCGCTGACCACGATCGACCCGGGGCAGTTGGACAGCGTGGACACTCTGGGACACGTCGTGTCCACCCTCCGATCGGAGGTGCTGGACGAGCTGTGGGAGCTGCGGGCGGCGGTTGGGCGGCTGGAGAGCGAGGTGGTCGCGCAGCGGGCGACCATCGAGCAGCTGGCCCAAGCCATCGTACCCGGGCCAGCGCCGTGGTGGCGGCGCTGGCTCGGTCGAAAAAAGCAGGAAAAGGGCGGACCCTGACGAAGGACGGGGAGAACGCCCGAACGAGACGGGCGCCGTGGAGTTGTTCAGGCCACACGGCGCCGGACGCGAGTGTAGCATGTCCGGCGGTACGCGGCCTTTCCACATCGTGGGGAGGCGTTTTTCATTGGGGGAGCGGGACGGGGATCCGCGGTGCGAGGATTGTCGCTTCTTGGTTGAGTGGGAATGTCGGCGCCATGCGCCCGTCGTGGTGGTGCTGGGCGAGCAGGCGCAGACGATGTACCCGCGCGTTCATCCCCAGGACCGCAGTTGCGGCGACCTGCAGCTGTCGGAAGCGGCGATGCGACGGGCGCTAACCGGCCACGACGGACCCGGGGCGCCAGGGGCGGCGCCCGCGATGGAATACCGATCGGGCAAGGGATGGCGAAAGGGGCTGACAGGCGGCTGGCCGCCCCCACCGGTCGTACCCGGGAGGCACCGGTAGACCGCGCCAGGGACTCTTTGGCCTTGATACCTTATGTCACTAAGTGCGCCCGGGAGTTCCTGCCAATCGGTGACCCGGGATTCTGGCAGTCAGATGCAAGCCGGAGGGCGGGGGCCTGTGCCCGTCGCAAGGAACGTGCGACGGGCACAGGCCTTTCTGGCGGGAGACCCGCTGTGGGAGAACCGGCGGGGGAAGGCGGGACGGGTGGCTTCGTGGGGCCGCCCCGACTGGCGCCGATCCCATTAGGCCGGTCCAGT
>JBMFXK010000189.1:0-6026 GCA_049964315.1 Clostridia bacterium
CTGCCGGTGGCAGGCGACGACCCGGCCCAGAAGCAGCGCGTCATGGATCTGGTGGACGCGCTCGGTTTCGACCCGGTGGATGCGGGGTCGCTCAGCGAGTCGTGGCGGCAGCAGCCGGGCACCCCGGTCTACGGAGGTCTCCGGGATGCCGCCGCTGTCCGCGAGGCTCTGGCCCAGGCCAGCCCCGAGCGCCCGGCCGGATTTCGCGCCTGAGGTCCGCGTTTTGAACTCTCACGGTCACCGGGTTTGATGGCCGGTGGCCGTTGGTTCCCTGCAGGCGGAGCCAAAGGGGCCGCGGAGGTCGCGCCCGTACGCCCTACGAAAGCTGCTTCGCGCCGGTCACCCTGGAGTTGACGGCGTGCGGTGGGGATCCTAGCGGCGGAGGTGATCGTGATGTGGGGATATATGGGCGGCCCCTGGGGTTTCGGAGCCGGTCTCATGATGCTCGTGTTCTGGATTCTGGCGGTGGCCGTGGTGTTGGCACTGGTGCGGGCGTTCTGGCGTCCGTGGCAAGGCGGAGGCCGCCACGACGGAGCGCTCGAGATGTTGAACCGGCGTTACGCGGCGGGCGAGATCACACGGGAGGAATACCTGGGAATCCGGAACGATTTGTTGAAACATCCAGATTGAGTCCCGGACTTGTCCGGACCCGGATCGCACGGTGCGCTACACTCAGATGGAAGTACACGCCTCGGCTGCGAGGCACACCATCAGTGGAGGCGCCATGCCGGGCCTGGTCATTTTCGGCACCATTTTCCTGGCGGAACTCCCGGACAAAACCTCGGTCATGACGCTCGCCCTGCTGGGCCGGCTTCCGTTGCGCATCGTGTGGGGCGGGGCGGCGCTGGCGCTTGTCGCCCAGACCATCATCGCCCTCACGGCCGGGCGGCTCCTGGCGTTCGTCCCCAAGACCCCGCTGACCGTGGTTGAGGTGGGCCTGCTGCTCGGGTTTGCGATCTGGCTCTGGCGGCAGTCGAACGACCCGGCTCCAGAGCGGGGCTTCGACACGGCCCGGCTGCGGGCGCGCAGTCCGCTGCGAAGCCTCCTGTCGGTGTTTGGCGTGATTTTTGCTGCCGAGTTTCTGGACCTGACCCAGCTGGCCACGATGACATACGCCGCCGCGTATCCCACCCACATCCTCGAGGTCGGCGCGATCGCGGCACTTGCGCTCCTGTGCGCCAACGCGGCCGTGGTGCTCATCGGGGGCGCCCTGTGGGCGCGGCTGTCGGGACAGTGGCTGCATCGGATCGCGGCCATCCTGTTCGCGCTGGTAGCCGTGTTTATGGCGGCCTCGCAATGGGGTCTGCTTTCGGTGTCACTTTAGCCCGGTAGCGCGAGCCGCTTTGTGAGAAAGCTCACCAGCTCGGCCCGCTCGCGAGCTTCGCCGCGGGGCCCCGGCTCCACCCAGCGGCTCATGAAAGGCCCGATGCCGGCATCCCGAAAGCCCAGTCGTTCGTACAGCCGGCGGGCCGCTGTATTGCCCTCCGCCACCCCGAGACTCAGATGCGGGATGCCGCGAAGCCGCGTCAGCGACTCTGCGCGCTCCAGCAGGCAGGTTCCGACGCCCCGGCCGCGTAGATCCGGGTGCACCACCAGATCCTCCACCAGGGTGGTGCGGGGAAGCCGGACGAGCAGGTCGTCGTGGTCCGGCCCCGCCCAGAGCAGGAACGCATGCCCCACCGGATCGCCATCGAGCCACGCAATGAGATAACAGGCCTCGTCGGCCTCCTGGCGCGCGAGGCGGACGCTGTGCTTCTCATCCCCGCCGGATCGGAACATCTGCTGGACGACCGCGAGGTCTTGCGGGCGAATGGGGCGGACGTCCACAGAAGGCATGATCATTCTCCTCTCCGCAAAAAATGAGTCTGTCGGCCAATTGCACCCCAGGTTAGGTTTTCGTACTCTCGCACAGGACAGCTCAGGTGCTTCTCCAATAATGGCGGAGGGATCCCTGAAATAGTCCTGAATCCTGAAATTGTGTCGTGACTTCCGGAAGAAAGGGAATGCGATAATGGCCTCATCGTCCCATTTTGTCACCTCGCAGTGAACAGCAGGCAATGACCGCCAATTTATCTGCACTGTCTCGCGGCGCCCATCACGTTCTTGGTAGTGTCACTTTACGAAGCTCCCCCGGGAGGATTTCACACACAACGAAGGGTCCGCACACCCGGCTCTGCGGACAAGACAGGTAGGCAAGGGTAAGGAGGAGAGTCGGTCGTGGCGATGAAGTGGCCAACGGAAGCGCACATAGTGGGCACCCAGGCGGCTCTCTCACCGTGGGCGCGCATCGGGCCGGTGGAAGGTCGGGTATGGACGAGCGCTGTCAAACCGACCGTGATGAAGCTTTCCGGAGGGGCGGACAACGAGCGCATTACGCGGCTCTACGCGCGACCCGACCGGGCCGAGCACTCCCCCTACGGATGGAGTGTTGGTTCCTGGATCGAGGAGGAACGAGGCGTTCCGGTCGTGCACGTGCTGCCCGACTGGTCGATCCCGCTGGCATTTACGTTCGGTCAGCTGCCTGAGCATCTGACCGATCCCGCTATTCTCGGCCGCATGGTCAAGGCCCGGCTCAGAATGGGCGTGGCGGCGGACGTCTGGGAGCCGTTCGTACCGCAGCCGCCCAGCACCCATTACAGTCTGGTCCGGCACCCGGCCCTGATGATGGCGGGGTCTTGGTCGTGGCTGGGCGTGACCGAGCGGGAACTGTGGCGCCGGGTGCTGGAAGCGCTCGAAGAGCGGGCGCGGGTGCGGTTTCGGGGTGTGTCGGACCTGTCGGTCGTGGTCAATGAGACGGACGTGGCGCTCCGACAGCTCTGGGACACGCAGGTGGAGAACCTGGAGCGTGCGGACTGGTTTTTCGACCGTCACGACTCGCGGCGGGAAGTATTCCGCCTGCTGCTCGACTACGCGCTGCTCTCCAGCATGGCCACTCTCAGCTTTATCGGGCGCCTCGAACATCAGGATCCGCGGCAGTGGCCGGAGCAGCTGCAGGCCTGGGCATCCGGGCACCGGCAGGAAGACTTTCTCGCCCGGGAGCTGAACCGCTGGTGGACGCTCGGTGTGAGCCAGCGGCGGCGTACCCGCCGCATGGTGGTGGGCAACTAGAGTCCCGCAATCCGTGGCCGGCGGCGCCAGACGCGTCGCCGGCTTCTCCTGCCCTCAACCGGCGAGGTGCCGATTCAGGAAGGCGCGCGTGCGCGCGAAGGCCATCTCCGCCGCCTCCGGGTTGTAATGCGAGTCGGAGGGCTCGACAAACCAGTGGTAGGTGCCGGGGTAGCGGTAGTGCTCGGTGGAGGTGCCCCGGTCCCGCAGCTGCTCGAAGAGCGCCTCGCCGCCGTCGGGCTCGTAGGGATCTTCGTCCGCAAAATGTCCGAGCACGGGCGCCGTCACCCGATCCTCCTCTTCCAGCCAGCCCGTTCCGTAGTACAGCACCACCGCGTCCACCCCCGCATCAACCCCATCTTTGGCGGCCAAGGCGACGGCGTAAGCGGCTCCGAACGAGAGTCCCAGCACACCGAGCTTCGAAGCCCCTTGGTCCCGCAGGTAGGCTGCCACCCGCTCGATGTCGGCCAGCAGACGCTCCGACTCGCTGTCGAAGCGCTGGACCAGCTTTTCCGCCTCGTCGGGAGTGGCGGCCCGCTGGCCGTTGAACAGATCCGGCGCCATCACGGTAAAGCCTTCGCCGGCAAGACGATCGGCCAGCCGCACCACGTCCGCATTGAGCCCCCACCAGGGGTGCAGCACGATCACCGCGGCTTTTCCGGATCCCGCCTGATGGCATTGAAGTTTCGTACCGTCCCCGCGGGCCATTGCCACGTCCACGAAAACGCCCCCTTGCTCGAGTGGTCTCATGATCGGTACTTAAGACCATATGTTCGATTGGGGGTATCGTCAAACCGGAGGCGCGCTTTGATGCGCTTTGGCTCTAGCCCGGGCCTTCCGAGGCGGTCATCTGAGAGAAAGGCTGCTTCAGGCACGGTTGCGCCGGTCCCCCGCGAACGCGCTCGTAGCCGTGGGTGAAGGTGGACTCCACGCCGATCCAGATGTTCCCGGCCTTGTCCTGCTTCCAGGGGAAGATGCCAAGAGGAAGCGGGGCGGGACCCGAGACGTTGAGCCCGTCCACCGTGTAGACGCTGCCGTGACAGGGGCAGTGAAACTGATTGGCCGACTGCACCCAGTCCACGTGACAGCCGAGATGGGTGCAGATGGGCGAGAGGGCGAAGAAGGCGCAGCTGCCGCCAATGTAACGGAGGTAAGAGTAGTCGCTCACGGTGGTCTTGGCCCAGTGGTCGTACGCAGAATAAGAGTAGTAGGCCTGGAACACGCCGCCGGTGCTGCCGGAGGCGCCGGGCGCCGCCATGGACTGTTGCTGCAGGTCAGACGCCTTGCCCAGATTGACCCAGTTGACCGTCTGCTTCTCCCAGCCTGGAGTAACCAGCGCCCCCACCACCGGTATGGCTACGAGCAGCGCAATAACTCCCATCGTCGCGTTTAAAACCCAGTTGAAGAAGTCGCGGCGTGTCCAGCCGGCTTTCTGCGGGGGTCTCTGGGACATGCTTGCCTCCTTGTGGGATTCGGCACACGCTCCGGGAGCGGAACAGGTCGGTCAGGGAGTGGGCCGGAGATCTCTGGCCCATATCCTACCGCAACCGGTTGCTGAACAAAACAGCTTAGACGGTCTTGGCCGAAAGCACGGCGGCCACCCCGGAGAGAACACGCGACGCAATCACGAGCGACGACTCGCGCGAGAGTCCGGCGACATGCGGCGAATGGCGGACGCGCGGATGCTGGAGAAGCAGGTCGCCGGGCGGCGGCGGCTCCACGCCCCGTACGTCCAGCACCGCACCCGCCAGGCCATGGTCGAGCGCCCACAGGAGCGCCGTCTCATCCACCACCCCGCCGCGGCTGGTGTTGACGAAGGAGGCGCCGGGTGCGAGCGCCGCCAGCACGGTGGCGTCCACAAGGTGGTGGGTGTCGGCTGTGTAGGGCACGTGCACGGTGAGAAGGTCCGATCCGAGCGCGGCGGCGCCCGGACCGTCAAAGAACCGGTGACCGTCATGCCATCCCGGCGACACTTTCCGATCGTACACGCGGATGGACAGCCCCAGGACGCGGGCTCTCAGCGCGACCTGGCGTCCCACGTGGCCGTAGCCGATGATGGCAAGAGTCTTGCCCGCGAGGTCCTGGGCCGGTTCCCGCTCCCAGCGCCCGGCGCGCGCGGAGGCGTCCCAGCGGTCGAACGGGTGGGTGAGGAGGAAGAACGCGCCGATGGTGTACTCGGCGACGGTTTTAGCATTCGCACCCGGCGTCCAGATGAGCGGCAGCCCGCGTTCGCGAAGCGCCTCGACCTCGATATTGTCAAGGCCGCTTCCGAGACGGCCGACAACGGCCAGTCGCGGCGCCGCGCCCAGCAGATCCCGGGTGACCCGGGTCTGATTGCGGACCACGAGCGCCGTCGCCTCCCGCAGGGAGTGGCGGAGGTCTCCGGGCCGGCGCCAGAGGTCGGGATCATAAAGCAGCCGCGATCGCCCGAGGAGTCCGAACGCCTCCGCGGGACACCATTCCGTAATGACAACCAGGGCGGCACCTCCAATTGCGGCTATATGCTGAAGGGCGGGATCCCTTGCTCCGCAATAATGGCGCGGGCAGGGCGCCATTCTTGTTCCTCGGGGTCCCGTTGCATTTCGTGTGGGTTCCCTGCTGGTGTGAGTCTTAGCTTGCTTGGCCGTCCGGATGGTGGGCCGCTCAACTTGTTGAAGCGGAGCCCGGCGCGCTTCATGGAGCAGGTTGACTATCTCCCGCTCGGCCCAAAACGCGGCATCGCCATGGCCCAGGTGGTCGACAAGACGGTGGCCTCCGGCATCTCAGAGGTCGGCATCCAGCTGCTGCAGGAGGTGTTTCCGATGGCGAGTGTGACCCCGCGGATGGCAGCCGAGTCAGGCGGTCGTTCCGCGACGCGGGCCGCAGGGGGCAGGGGCGGGACACGGGCTGCAGATCGCCGGACGACAGCATCTCCAGGTAGT
>JBMFXK010000190.1:0-6004 GCA_049964315.1 Clostridia bacterium
AGTGGATCGTCACGCGCTGACCCGACGTCGATCAACAGGGTCCCGGATCGCTCCGTCCCATCGCCCCGCCTCTCGTCCTCAGCATGTCAACTCGGTTCGATGTCCCCACTGCCTCGGCGGCCCTCTCCCGCACGCCAACTGTCGACCCCTCTCCCTGTCCACGGGGGCCATCTCGTCTGGCCGACGTACCTCCAGGCGGGTGACCCTGCAAACCCGGCTCTAAGACCGGATTCAGCCACGACGCCCCATGCGGGGTTCGAAATCGCTTGACCCGCATCGGCCATAACCTCTGCCGTCAACCACTTCCCGTTCCCTGGTCGCCCGGTCGTGCCGAGCCTAGAAACGAGGCGCCCCATGGACCACCCTCGGAGGCCTGATCCCGAGAAACTGACGGGAACATCCTCTCCGATCCGGGAGATGCCGGAGCCCTGCGCGACGACAGACCCCGCGCGTGGCGCGGTAGCAGCCTGCATTGTCGACATGCTCGGGGCGGTGGGGCTGGTGCTACTTGGGTGTCGCTTCAGGTTCGCACTCCTCGCGACCCCTGCCGCCAGCATCCTGGTCTCTGGTGTTGAGGCGGTGACGTGGCCGATTGGGACCCGTTCGTCCGCGCGTTGGGGCAGAGCGTCCCCTGATTCCCATAAGGCCTGTCCGACGGTCTGCCCGTTCAGGCTGGTCGGAGACCCATGGGGGACCGGCCAACGTCGACTGACTGCCCGGCTCTTCGGAGCCGGGCTCCCGACGTCGGATCGCCGCGACACCGATCAAGCTTGGGGCTGCCGCAGTGGCCCATGTCTCCGGGTGAGTGGGGGACAGGGCTCTCGTACCGCCCTCGGATCTTTCGGAATCGTGAGGCGATTTCGGGTCTGGGACTTCCGGTGGATTTCGGAGGGCGGGGAGCGATGTCTGGCGGCCCGTCCGGGACAGCACCGCTTTCCGGGCGATGCAAACCGCTCGCTGCGACGAGGCGGGACGATCGGTGGCAGGATAATAGTAGAAAAGGAGCGCGTCCATGAAGATCTGGGTTGCCGTGGTGGTATTCGCCTTGTTGGTGGCCATCGTGGCCCTGCAGAACGCACGCCCGGTCCCCGTCGCATTCCTCTGGTGGACCGCCCCCCGGGTCTCCTTCTCGCTGGTGGTCATTCTGTCGGTGCTGTTCGGCGCCCTTGGGGGGATGGCGGCCGGCCTCTGGGACGCGCGTCGCCGCACGCATCGACGTGCCATGCACGTGACGCCGGCAGACGGAGGCGAGATCTCTCCAACCCAGGATGTGAGTCCCCCCTCTCCAACGAAATGAAGGGACCCTGCGGTGCCCGGCTGCGGCCGGTTCACACCGTCGACGGCCTGGCTTCATCGGACAACGCTGGATGCACGCACCGCAGGGGACCCGTCCTCACCGACGGCGTCGGGGGAGTCTCCTCCGGGTAGACTTGAAACCGAGGCCGCCGGCACACCGCCGTGCTCTCCGGGAACCGTGCAGGGCTCATGGCTCCTGACGTTTCCCCCTCTGCCGGCCGTCGGTTCGGGGGACGCTAAAATGACAGCGGACGGCCCCGGCCGAAGAAGCGTATACTGAATCTGAACTCTCGGGTCGTTCGGGATCCGGGAAGAGATTGCCCGGTCCGTGTCCGCTTGAGAGCCCCTCGGTGCGTCCCCACTCGCCATGAGCTTGCGCGTCCTCGCTGTTTTCTCCCTCTCATCCACTGTCGGACGTTGCCCGTGACCGCAAGGCTCAGGTAACGACGCGGGACATGCTGCCCCCCTCACCGGCATCTTCCCCTTTAGGGGTAAGACTGGAGTCTTCTATGGCCACGCCCGCCGTCGTTCTTCAAGACGTCAACGATGGAGACGTCAGCGTCCTCAAATTCGGACGCGGACTCAGCCGCCAGACCGTCGAAGACATTTCCCGCATCAAGCAGGAGCCCCGATGGATGCTGGATGCCCGATTACACGCATTCAGCGTTTTCCAGCGAAAGCCGATGCCGACCTGGGGTGGTGACCTCGGCGACCTCGACTTCAACGAGATTGTTTACTACGTGAAGCCATCGGAGAATCAAGGGCGCACCTGGGACGAGGTGCCTCAAACCATCAAGGACACCTTCGAACGCCTCGGCATCCCGGAGGCGGAACGGAAATTCCTGGCCGGCGTATCTGCCCAGTACGAGTCGGAAGTGGTGTACCACAACATCCAGAAGGACCTCCAGGATCAAGGGATCCTCTTCACCGACACCGATTCTGCCCTGCGTGAGTATCCCGAACTGGTGCGGGAGTACTTTGGCACCATCATCCCGGCCGAGGACAACAAGTTTGCGGCGCTCAACACAGCCGTGTGGTCTGGGGGTTCGTTCGTGTACATTCCCAAGGGTGTGCGGTCCCCCATGCCGCTTCAGGCCTACTTTCGGATCAACTCCGAGAACATGGGGCAGTTTGAGCGGACCCTCATCATTGCCGAGGAGGGGTCGTTTGGCCACTATGTAGAAGGTTGCACCGCCCCCATCTACGGCAGCCACTCGCTGCACGCGGCGGTAGTCGAGATTATTGTCAAAGACGACGCGCAGATGCGCTACACGACCATCCAAAACTGGGCGCCCAACATCTACAATCTGGTGACCAAACGGGCCGTCGCCTATCGGAACGCTTCGATGGAATGGGTGGACGGCAACATGGGCTCCAAGTTGACCATGAAGTATCCCTCGGTCTACTTAATGGGGGAAGGCGCGAAGGGGATGGTGCTCTCGATCGCGGTGGCGGGAGCCGGTCAGCATCAAGATACCGGGGCTAAGATGATTCATGCTGCGCCGCACACCACCTCGACCATCCTCTCCAAGTCGTTGAGTCAGCATGGCGGGAAGACGACCTACCGGGGCTTGGTGCACTTCGCTCCCCAGGCCGAGGGAGCCCGGGCCAGCGTACGCTGCGATACGCTTCTCATGGATGAACATTCGACATCGGATACCATCCCCTCCAGTGAAGTGCGCAACGCCACGGCGCAGATGGAGCACGAAGCGACGGTCACGCGGGTCAGCGAGGAGCAGCTCTTCTACCTGATGGCGCGGGGGCTGGATGAGGAAGCGGCCACCCGCCTCATCGTGCTGGGCTTCATCGAACCCTTTACGCGGGAACTCCCGATGGAGTTTGCGGTGGAGATGAACCGGCTGATCCGCTTTGAGATGGCGGGGGCCATCGGCTGACCGCACCGGCAAGAGCCGCCCTTGACCCCCTGCCAGGCGGGCGCGACCCCGGTGGCCCGCTGGATGCTCACCAATACGGACCAGGTCGTGGCGGTGGTATTGAAGACCCCGGATAACGTTACTGAGTCGGGCCGCCGCGTCACGGGACGCGGCCGCGTGGATCAGGAATCGTGTCCTGCGAGGGGATCAGCGACGTGGCGGAAGACCCCTCGCAGGCAGTAGTCGCCCACACCCCGGGCATAGGCGGCGTTGCGTCACGGGCATGGGCCGAGGGAGTACCCTGACGTGACGACTGCGAGGAGGACGCCGTCCACGCAGCGACCCGTGCGGGTCTGTGGCTGGCGTAACGGAGGGGCACCGTGGTATGGCGGTGCCCCTCAGCTTACCGGCCGAAGGCTCTGGGGATTATGGGTAGATCGGGTACGGTACACCGCTTGTCATCAAATCCACGATGCGGGTTCCCACGTCTCCGATGTGGTACACGCCATACGTATCGTCAAGGACGCGGTTGTTGGCGACGAGCGTTCGCGAAATGGCGCCCCCCACTTCGGGAACCGCAATGATTTGAACGCCAGCGCTCTCTGAACCAGAGCCCCCGCCATTGTTCTCCAGCGTGTTGCCAATGATCTTGTTGTCCACGATCGATCCCGGCCCGGCAGTGGCATGCACAGAGATGCCGGGCAGGAAGCCGCCGACCACCATGTTGTCCAACACCAGGTTATCTTGGACCGTGACGGCCCCAAAGGCACCTCCCGCGACGATGATCCCGCCAACACCCGGAACGAAGTCCCCGGCCGCCGGATCGAATCCCTGGATGGTGTTGTGCGAGATCACATCGTTGTACACGCCACCTCCCGGGTTCTTGGCGGAGAGCACGATGCTGCAGTCAGTGAAGTTGTCCTTGACCAGGTTGTGGCTGATGACGTTGCCCACGCTCGGAACCGGGGCGGTGGCGATCGGAACCGGCGCGTAGATGGCGCTCGGCCCGTCGTCATAGATGCCAATGCCGCCATGCTGGTTGTCCTGGACCGTGTTGTCCATCACCACGACATCGCGGGTCCCGCCCAGGACGATGGCCTTCAGCTCCGGAAGTGAGGCAGGATGGACCGCGTTGCCCTCTATGGTACTATCCTTAATCACGACCCCAAAGGTGTCCTGGACCAAGATGCCCTCGTCATTGGCGCCGGACACGGTCGCACCCACAATCGTGACACCATGCACCCCCGGGCCGACATAAATGCCGAGGTCATAGCCGCTGGCATTGACCATCCCGCTGATGGTCTCCCCGGAATAGGCGACGATCTTCGCGGTGAAGCCGTTGGGTAGCACCCCCGCGGCTAGAGCGGGTCCGGCCGGGAGGCTCACGGCCATGGCCAGGGGAAGACTGAGCACGATCCCCAACAGTCCGGACTTCCCGATCCGGCCCCAGCGCCGGGGCCCGTCTGGTGCAGCAGGGACGACGATCCGCTTCCGCCGTGCCATCACCCGCCCGATCCTAGCTACCGGATGACTGAACATTCACAATTCCCTCCTCCTCAAACAGGTCGGCACCTGGCGGTGCCTCTGGGGCATGGGGGCAAGGTCCGCATGCCAACATCCGGTCGCGGTCCGTGGCTCTGGTCGGCGAGGCCAAGCGGCGATAAATCTCGAACAACTCCGGTCCCGCCGCACACCTTCTACGAATCCTCGCGTCCTCCAACGGGGGCCCTTTCCTGAGCCTTCGAGTGCGGCCGCGACTGGTCGATGTCGTCGTGGAATACGGCGGGTCTGCCGTCAAACCCTCGCCGCGGCGTTCCCTGGGCGTTCCGCACATTCACCGCGTGGCCGACCTCGCGCGCCAGCGGCGGATGGGGGCGCCTGGGCGTGTAAACGACTCGGCGGTCTCTCCGGCGCCCCTCCGGGCGCGAACGGAAGCTGAAAACCCGGCGAGAAGCTGTCACCCGACGTGGGAGGGGCGTCACCGACCGCGTGGCTCGGCGGGTGGCCCGCGAAGTCCTCTGACCGCCCGGCCGCTGGGACGCGCTGTTGGCGGCGGTCGTCCCGCCGAGTGTCGCGCGGGGCATGCTGCCCGTCACCTCGGATCTCGCGGTCGACGGGGTTCCGGTGCAAAGCGGCGCCCACTCCTTCGGCCAGAAGGTCTGTAGCTGCTGGCGCGAGCGCTGCGGGCGTCTGCGGCGTTTTCAGGATGCCGACGCCCTCGTGAAGTGGGATATCTACCGGCATCGCGACTACTGTGGATACAACACGGTGGCCCTGACGGTGGCCAACGCCGTCCCGGGCCAGGTGGCCTATCCCTTGCTGGTCAGTCTCGCGCGGCATCCGGCCAATCGGCTCGACTGGTGGCCTATCCCTATCTCCTGGTCAGGACCCAACGCCGCCACACCGGCACCGGCTGTCAGATCCCCCGGGTGAGGGCCGACCGTGCCTTCGATGCCGCGCGCCCTGGAGGTTCACCCAGGCCCGCGGGATCCAGCCGGTATTTGCCTCCCACACCCGCCGCATCTCAGTGCGGCTGCCGAGGCGGCCAGGATCCGCCTGGGAGCGGACCACCGCCGGATCTGTGCCGCGGAGCATCCGTTGGTCGCCTCCCGGGGCATCCGCGGCGGGGCGTTCGGTCCTGGGCCTGTCCGTTGCTGAACCCGCGGACCTGCCCTGCCCGAGCCCGTGCGCTAAAGCCGGGCAGCTCGTGAGCGTCAACTTCCGGGGGACCCGCTACGACACCATCGGCCTCCCGTACCGGTCCTCGGCGTGGGACGCGGTCTATGCCCAACGGACGAGCGTCGAACGGTCCAACAGCCTGTGGGAGAGCGGCG
>JBMFXK010000191.1:0-5993 GCA_049964315.1 Clostridia bacterium
ACGAGCCGCCGCTCCACTTCAAAGCAGCGGGGGGCGGCGATGTCCTCCAGGTTGATGCCGCCAAACATCGGCGCGATGCGCTCCACCGTCTCGACAATCTCGTCGACGTCCGTCGTGGTGAGACAGATGGGAAACGCGTCAACTCCGGCCAGCGCCTTGAACAGCACCGCCTTACCTTCCATGACCGGGATGGCGGCCAGCGGCCCGAGATTTCCGAGGCCCAAAATGGCGGTTCCATCGGTCACGATAGCGACCAGGTTGCGCTTAGCGGTCAGCTGAAAGGCCTTTGAGGGATCGTCGGCAATGGCCTGGACGATCTTGGCCACGCCTGGCGTGTAAACATGCGACAGATCCTCACGGTTCTTGACCTGGACGCGCGGCTCGATCGCAATCTTGCCGCCCAAATGCATCAAGAACGTGCGATCGGAAACGTACTCCACCTCGACGCCGGCAAGGGAGCGGAGTTCTTCTTCGAGCCGGGGCATGGCGTCCGCCTGCGGCAGCACGATAGTCAGGTCCCGGACGGTCGTATCCTCTTCGGATCGGACCAGGTCCAGCGCCACCACGTCGCCGCCGTGCCGTTCCACGGCATGGAGCAGCTGACTGAACTCTACCTGGTCGCGCTTCAGCGTCATTCGGAGCACAAACTGCACACCTGGACTGGGAACTCCCAATTCGCTCTCTCTCCCTCCCGCGCGCGCTCGCGAGGCCGGTCTTCTTGCATTGTACCAACACGTTTCCAGGCCTGACGCGGACCATTGGTACCCGATCTGGGGCCAAATGGCTTGCCATCCAAAATGGGGCATGATAGTGTATAGAACACTTGTTCTATTTAGAGCTGGGAGGATGCAGATGATGGCGCAGGTGATAGATTTCGGTCACGCTCGGGCACGGCGTGCCGGTCCCATCGTTCACGTGGGTGGCCGGCACTACCGGGTGGTGCGGCCCGAACTGGCGGCTTTAGTCAGCTGGTGGCGCGAGCTTCCCGAATCACCTGCCTCATTTCGTGCACGACTTGACGATCGGCCTGCTGCGGCGGTAGTAGTACTGAGGAGCAATACGCAGTAGGGATCGGTGTCGGTGAACGTTGTCGAGGAATTGCAGAAGCTTGGCTGGACGGAAACCGAATCGCGGGCATACGTCGTCCTGGCCGGCGCAGAGCTTCCGCTGACCGGATACGAGGTGGCAAAGCGCGCGCACCTGACCCGTCCGAACGTCTACGCGGCGCTCGAGCGGCTGGTGCAGCGTGGAGCGGCCGTGCTGACCGCCAGCAACGGCCACTACCAGGCCGTTCCCTTCCCGGACGTGGCGTCCGGTTGGATTTCTTCAGCCGCCGCGCGTATAGAGCGCATTCAAGAGAACCTGCCCGTCTCGCCGCCCCAGCTGTCCACGGTGCTGGGCGAGGGAGACGAGGCACTCTCCATACATGTGCGCCGCCTCGTCGCCAATGCCCGCAGCACCCTCGACGCCTTCGTCACACGGCCACAGGCGGAAGCATTCCAGGATGAGTGGGAGGAGGCGGCGCGCCGCGGCGTCAGCCTGCGCCGGGTGTGTCTATCGGCTTGCGGCCGCCGCTGCTCGTCCTGCCCGGATTCCGTGCGCCGCTGGCCGGAGGCGTTCGAGCAGGACTGGCTTATGCTGGTCCGCGACCGCGAGGAAACCCTGCTCGCGGTTTCGTGTGCGGCCCGCCCTATGCTGCTGCTGACCACTATGTCGCCAATCCCGCGTATTTCCGATGTCGTCTGCCAGCTGCTCGTGTCCCCACGCGCGGCCCAAGCGAAGGGAGCACTATGTGATGATCTTACCTGACACGCAGAACCTTCCGGACGCCCGCGCGATCGCCATCCCGGCGGTCGGGGTTACGCCGCTGGCCATGCCCCTGGCCATAGCAGAAGGTTCCGAGGTCCGGCACGTGGCTGCCACGGTGGCCTTGTATACCAGTCTCGCCGGCGATCGGAAAGGCACGCACCTCTCCCGCCTGGTGGAGAGCGTGATGCCGCTCTCTGACGCGGTGGTCACCCCTGCCTCGCTGCGGGCCGTGGTGGCAGACGCGCGCAGCCGGCTGGATGCCGAGGAGGCGTTTGTCGCCGTGCAGTTCCGCTATGACATCAAGAAACCGGCTCCCGTGAGCGAGCTGTCCGGGTACGTGCCGTATGATGTGTGCCTCTTCAGCCTGGACGGCGACGCGGGCGTCGAGGAGGGGCTGTCTGTGACGGTCCCCATCACGACGCTGTGTCCGTGCAGCAAGGCCATCTCCGACTATGGTGCGCACAACCAGCGCGGTCGCCTGCTGGTCACCCTGGCTCGGCGTGAACAGGCCCAGGAGCTGGGACTCAAAACCCTGGTGGAGGAATTGGAGGCGCTGGGATCGAGTCCGGTGTTCAGTCTCTTAAAGCGGACGGATGAGAAAGAGGTCACGGAGCGTGCCTACGACACGCCCAAGTTTGTGGAGGACGTCCTCCGCGATGCCGTGATGTGGATGGAGGCGCAGCCCGGTCTCGGCTGGTACCGCGTTCGCATCTCCAATGACGAGTCCATCCACACCCACAACGCGGTGGCCCTCTACGACGCGGCACGGGCTGCCCGACGGCGCCCCCATCCCCACTTCTACGATTATCTGGATCTCGTCAACCCATAGCTTCTCGCCGGGCCCGGGCGCGTCCCGGGCCCGTTACGGTATCCGGAACACAACCTTGCCAAAGAGCTCACCGCGCTCCATCAGCGTCTCGGCTTCGCCAACCTGGTCGAGATCCAGTACGCGATCGATGACCGGCCTCACCTGGTGTTCGGTGACGAATGCCAGCATCTGGGCAAAGTCGGCCGGACTGCCCATCGTGGTTCCCCGGATATCCAGCTGTTTGAAGAAGAGGCGCGGAAGGACCAGATTGTTAACCGGGCCCGCGGTCGATCCAAAGACGACGATGCGGGCGCCTGGCCGCGCCAGGCCGATGAGCTGGGTGAACGTGTCGCCCCCGACGCTGTCCAGGGCCACATCGAATCCCGGACCGAGTTCCCGACGGAGTGTGCGAGACCAGTCCTCGTCGGTATAGACGACACCGCCGCGCGCTCCCATGTCCCGGGCCCGTTGGATCTTGTCCGCGCGACTGGAACTGACCCACACCTCGGCCCCGGCCGCCACCGCCATGGCGAGGGCGAGCGTGGCCACCCCTCCGCCGATTCCGGGAATGAACAGGCACTCGTCGCGCCGGAGGTCCCCACGTGTGAACAGGGCCCGGAACGCCGTCACAGCCCCCAGGGGCAGCGCCGCCGCTTCTTCCCACGAAAGGTAGGCCGGCTTGGGGTGCACGTTGCCCGCTGGCACCACCACCGACTCCGCGAAGGTGCCGTTCACGGGGACGCCCAGAATGGAAAAATCGGGGCCGTAAAAGCGCGGGTCCGGTCCCCAGTGGAGCGACGGGTTGATGACAACCGAATCCCCCACCCTAACGCTGGTCACGCCCTCCCCCAGCTCGGCAACCTCGCCCGCCCCATCTGCTCCAGGAGTTGCCGGCAGCTTGATGCCGGGATACAGGCCGACGCGCACGAACGCATCCCGCCGGTTCAAACCGGCGGCATGGAGCCGGATGCGCACCTCTCCCGGACCCGGTGTCGGGGTCTGCACCTCTTCCACCCGCAGCTTCTCCGGACCGCCGAGTTCTCTCAACATCACGGCACGCATGTCTGGCCCCCTTTCAGAAACATGGATTCGCCCCCCCTAGCCGTCAAGCGGGGGGCGGCGCCGACGGTCCGCCGACGCCTCAAACGCGGCCGCAACGCGGACCAGGGTAGGCTCACTATAAGCGGGGCCCGTGAACGTGATGCCGATCGGGCCGTCTTCCTCCGTATATCCCGCCGGCACCGTGATGGACGGATAGCCGGCTTTGGCGGCAATGCCCGCACCGTACGTGCCCGGGAAAGCCAGCACCTGCAGGCCATGGTCGGCCAGCGCCCGGTCGATGCCCTCGGTCCGGGACAACCGCAGGTCCTGCTGACGGGTGTGCAGGTACCGTGCCTCGGTCAACGACCCCGACAACGCCTGCGCCTGCTCGAACCACACCTGCCCGTAACGAAGCGCCCGGGCCGCATGACTCCGGTTGTAATGAATGACGTCCAGCATGGAATGGACCGGCGCATGCGCAGGCAGATCAGCCAGATAGGCGTTCAGAGCCGGCTTGAACTCGTACACCAGCACCGTGAAGTCCCATAAGTCGCCGCCGTGCGGGAGGGACACCGGGTCCACGACCGTACCACCCAAGTCGACCAGATCGCGCAGGGCGTCGTTCAGCACGGTCAGCGCGGCCTCACCCAGTCGACTCCAGTAGCCCTCGCGCGGAACCCCGATGCGGACGCCGGCAAGGTTCCGGGTCCCGATTCCCTCGATCAGGGTGTCACGATAGGCACGATCCGGCGGGCGCACCCAGGTGGCGGCGTCGTGACGATCCGGTCCCATGATGGCCGCCAGCAGGAGGGCCGCGTCCGCCACCGTGCCGGTCATGGGTCCGGCGGTGTCCTGGCTCGGCGATATCGGAATGATGGCGGTGCGGCTTACCAGTCCGACAGTCGGCTTAATGCCCACAATGCCGTTGGAGGAGGCCGGGCTCAAAATCGATCCGGAGGTTTCGGTCCCTATGGCCAGCGGGGCGAATCCAGATGCCACCGCCGCTCCCGATCCGGAGCTGGAACCGCCGACATCGAAGCGGCCCGGCGCGAACGGATTCATCACCTGTCCGCCGAGCGAACTGTACCCGTTGGGCATGTGCTGGGTCATGAAATTGGCCCATTCGGTCAGATTGGTCTTGCCGAGAATCAGGACCCCGGCGCGACGGAGCCGTCGGACCAGCGGCGCTTCCCGCGTCCCGTACATGCCGTCGAGCGCCACCGATCCCGCCGTCGTGTGCAGCGGCGCCGACGTGGCAATGTTGTCCTTCAACAGAACCGGGACGCCGTGCAGTGGGCCGCGCACCCGGCCCTCGGCTCGCTCACGGTCAAGCGCGGCCGCCTGAAACAGGGCGGTCGGATCCAGCTCACGCACCGCATTGATGCCGGCGCCGTCCCGGTTATGCCGCCCGATGCGATCGAGGAACGCGGTTACGATGTCGACCGACGACAGCCGCCCCTCCTCCATGGCTCGGACAAGGTCGGTGGCGCTCCATGCCCAGATCGGAAGCTCGTCCCTGAAGCCGGGTTCTTGAGCCATGCCTGTTTCTCCCCCTTACGACCGTTCGTCTCCCGGCAGCGCCAGGTCAGGCGGCGCACCGGGCCAGGTAACCGTAACCACCCAGCGCACGCCGTGCGGACGCGACCAGTCTGTGGGGCGGGGACTGCGAGGCCCCTCCGGAGCCGCCACCACCCAGCCCGGACGCGGCGGAATTCCCAGCGGTCGTTGATGGACGAAGCGAAAGCGCCGGGCCAGGTCTTCGCGCGGCGTGGTCGCCACCAGCTGCTGAATCTCGCGGATCTCGTCCAGATATTGATCGCTGAGCGCCATCGTGTCGGGCCCGGTCAGGATCCGCACCGGGCCAACCTCCGGCATCCCAGCCTCAGCTGGGCGCCACCCGGCGGCGAGGTCGCGGGTCACGGCACTCGCCCGCTCCTCGTCGGGGGCCGCCACCACCCACGACTGCACCCACACGTCTGCCCACCCCGCCTCCCCGATGCTACCATGCAGCGTAAGGACATAACGCCGCCACGACGGAACGATTCGGTAATGGTGTGGGTGCGGCGCGTGGGATGGCCGGGATGGACCCCGCGCGGCCTGCTTGGGGCTGGGTTAACGGTGGCATGCATGACCCGTGAGAGAGGAAGACAAGCATGGGTTTCGGGCCACGGGCACGAGATCGGGAAGCGGCCCGCATGGCGATTCGCGAGCTTATCGAACTGCTTTACCCCCAGCATGCGACGGCCAGCGCCCTGCAGGTGCTCGATCAGCTGGTGGTCCTCCTGATGGACAACGGAGCGCCCCTGAGCTTTCGGAGCATGGCCCGCGCGCTGTC
>JBMFXK010000192.1:0-4174 GCA_049964315.1 Clostridia bacterium
GAGAGTTTCTCGAAGGCGGCCCGGGTTTGGGCGGTAGGCGGTCCGTCACCGGACTCGATCACACCGATCAGGTACGCGAGCTGCGCATTCAGCTTGGGCGCGAACTGCAGGTCGTCGTCCGGCCCGGTGCCCTTGACCTGAATGAGCGCGCCCTCGGCAGCGGTAAGGGCGGCGTTTGCGCGCTCATAGGTCCCTTTTAGGCCGTCGTGACTCGGGTGGCCCTCCGCCCGCCCGACCCACAACTGCATGTCGGCACGCAGCTGCCGGATGCGGTTCACCGCCTCCTGGGCACGACTCACGGCATCGCGGACCTGGACCGCCAGCGCGAACGCCTCGCGGGCGTCGCTTTCCGACGCCGGGACGCGGGGGTCCGGGATGACGGTGAACGTCACGGCGTCACGCGCGTCGCCCGCCTGCAGTTCAACCGTATAAGCCCCCGGCGGGACCACCGGCGCCACCACCTCCCAGGGATTGGACTCGGCCCCTTCCACCTTCGTGGCGGGCGCCGCGCGCAGATCCCAGATGAAGCGGTGATGCCCGGCCTTGGTCGAAGGCTTGGGCTCCTCGTCCTCTGCCGCATCGCTGCGAAACTCGCGCAGGACGGAGCCCGAGGCGTCCCGCACCGTCAGCACCACCACCCCGTCCTCATCGCGAGGCAGGATATAGTGGAGCACCACACCCCGCGGCGGGTTGGCGCCGGCGTCGACGATCTCGGGCGGCTCCCCGTGCTGGCCCTGCTTCTTCACGTAGTAACTGGTGCCGGTCGGGAACTCCATGGCGGCCCGGTGGCGTTCGAAGGTAGTCCCCTTGGGCACGAACAGTCCCGCGCCTCCCATGAGCCGCACGGGATCCTGCGGCCGGAACAGCCGTACCCGGTCCACCGCGCCGTCCGACGCCATGGCCCGAACCGGGGCCAGGTCATCCAGGATCCAGAATGCCCGGCCGTGGCTGGCGGCCACCAGATCTCCGTGACTCACGATGAGGTCATGAATAGGCACGACCGGCAGGTTCAGCTGCAGCGGCTCGAAGTGGGCGCCTGCGTCAAACGAGACGTACGCACCCCGCTCACCGCCCGCATATAGCAGCCCCGCAACCTCCGGATCCTCGCGCACCACCCGCATATACTCGTCGCCGGGGAGTCCGTCCACGATCCGGGACCAATGCCGGCCGCGGTCGGTCGTCTTCAGCAGGTATGGCGCAAAGTCGTCCTGCTTGTAGCGGTTGGCCGCCACGTAAGCCGTGTCAGCGTCATGTCCGGAGGGCTCGATGATACTGATAAGCGCCCGCGGACCCAGCAGATCTTCGGGCGGGGTGACGTCTTCCCACGTCCTGCCATCGTCGGAGGAGACGTGGATGAGGCCGTCATCGGATCCCGCCCAGAGCACCCCGCGGGACACCGGCGACTCAGCGAACGCGAAGATAGTCGCGTAAACTTCCACGCCCGTGTGGTCGAGGGTGATGGGGCCTCCGGACGCCTTCAGGGTCTCGGGATCATGGCGGGTGAGATCGGGGCTGATCATCTCGTAGCTCTGGCCCTGGTCACGACTCTTGAAGACATGGTTCCCGGTCACGTACAGCACGTCCGGGTCATGCGGCGACAGCACAATCGGGCTGGTCCACTGGAAGCGGTAGAGGTACTCCTCGGCAGCCATCCCCGCCGTGCGTTCCGGCCAGGGGGAGACGTCCTTCTGCTGGCCCGAACGGTGGTCATAGCGGGTGACGCGGCCGCCCTCGCCGCCGCCCGAACTTCCCGCGAAGACGATATTGGCGTCACGCGGATCCACCGCGATGTAGCCGCTTTCCGCCCCCCCGATGTCGTAGTAGTCGCGGGGCCCGATAGCGACCCGGTGTGTCCGGCTGGGCAGCGACAGGGTGGTGTTGTCCTGCTGGGCTCCGTACACACGATACGGGAAAGCCGCGTCAGTCATGACATGGTAGAACTCACCGGTGGGCTGGTTGTAGATGGTGGACCACGTTTCGCCGCCGTCCAGCGACACGGACGCGCCGCCATCGGCGCCGTGAATCATGCGGGTGGGGTTTCGTGGATCAATCCATAAGTCGTGGTGGTCCCCGTGAGGCGTCGCCACCGGCGTAAATGTGCGCCCGCCGTCGACGGACTTGAAGTAGGTGGAGTTCAGCACGTAGAGCGTGTCCGCGTCGGCCGGATCTGCAAAGATGTGCGAGTAGTACCAAGGCCGGGTGCGCAGTCCTGGCGCCTCAGACAGTCGCGTCCAGTGCTCGCCGTAGTCGTCGGACCGGAACACCGCGCCGTCCTTCGCCTCGACGATGGCGTAGAGCCGCTCGGGCCGGGCGGCCGAGACGGTGATGCCGATGCGGCCCACGACTCCTTCCGGCAGACCGGGATTGTGCGTCAGCTCGGTCCAGGTGTCGCCGCCGTCGGTCGACCGGTACAAGCCCGACTCGGGCCCTCCGCTCGACATGAACCACGGTCCCCGTCGTGCCTGCCAGAGGGCGGCATACCAGATGCGCGGGTTCGTCGGGTCCATCGCAAGGTCGATCGCGCCGGTGTTCTCGCTCTTGTGCAGGACGCGCTCCCAGGTCGCACCACCGTCGCGCGTCCGGTAGACGCCCCGCTCGGGGTTCGGCCCGAAGGCATGTCCCAGCGCCGCCACCATGACCCAGTCAGGATTCTTCGGGTGAATCCGGACGCGGGCGATGTGCTGGGTGTCCGTAAGGCCCAGGGAGTGCCAGCTGCGGCCGCCGTCGGTCGACTTGTAGACGCCGTCGCCATACGACACGTTGCCCCGGATGCAGCTCTCGCCCATACCGGCGTAGATGACGGAGGGGTCGCTTTCGGCTATCGCGAGCGCTCCGACCGAGGCCGTCTTGAAGAAACCGTCAGAAATGTTCTCCCAGGTGACGCCGGCGTTCAACGTGCGCCACACGCCTCCGCCAGTGGACCCCATCAGAAAGTGGGTCAATTCGGTCGGATGGCCTGCCACGGCGACCACCCGGCCACCCCGGTGCGGTCCGATGTTGCGCCAACGGAGCGAAGCCAGGACACGACTCATCTATCTCGTCCCCTCCTCGGATACGTGGATGTCGGATCTCAGCTGTTGGGGTTGGAATGACAACCTTCCGGACATCCAAGGAGGAATCCTGCCGGCTCAACGAATTTCGAGATCGTGTCGGGCGTCAGACACAAAGGGACCGCCCGGCTGGCGGGCGGTCCCCGGGTCTAGGAGTACACCGAAGGGGCGCGGTCGCGTCCCAGCGTCTCGCGCGCGATGGGCTCGTGCGTCTCGCGAAACCAGCTGTCGGCTGACTGGTCCGTACGGAGCGGCGTGTACCAGCCTTCCTGTTCCATAAATCGGTACACCTCGTAGGCAGCGTCCAGGTAATAGCGGGACATCTCCGACAGTGCACGCCTGAGACTGACGTGCGACATCTCGGTGGCCGCCCCCACCGCATTGACCGCCATGGACTTGGCGCCGATGAGGAGATCCGTCGCGATGGTGCGGTCGGAAAACCCGGCCTCACGGCGGGGGCGCAGGGGCTCGGGATTGCCAGCCCGGCCACGCTCGCGGTACGGCAGTCCACCATCCATCCCCTCAGCGCGCGCCGTGGTGGCCGACCGGGCCATCTCCACCAGCTCCTCGTAGTGGCTCCGGGCTTTCTGCCGGTGATGACGGAGCAACGCCTCCAGGTTCGGGTTCTCGACGAACGCGAGGTACGCGTCAGACTTCTCCAGCTGGTTGGCGCAGGCCATGGCAACCTCGTGCACCTGCAGCAACTCGGACGGGGTCAGTGCGGGCAACCGCACACCTCCTTTGGTTGGCTTGTTGGCTGATTGGCTTTTTGTCGGCTGATCGGCTCCAACGAGCCGAACCTAGCGTCCCGGTGTACCGGGTACGGTACACCGGCACTTGCTGGAAGGGGCTCGCGCCCCCGAAGCCGAATCTGTTGGCCACGAGTACACGCCGGACGGGCACGGGAGGTTTTGATGGACACGACCATGCGGCTGGAAGAACTCATACGGCTTCCGGGTTATTTCATGGTGTCGGCGTCGCCAGACGGCACACGCATCGCCTATTTATCGGAGCAGACCGGTCGCTTCGAGTTTTACACCTACGATCTGGTCCGACGGACCGAGACCCGGCACACCGACGGCCAGGCTCCGCGCTCGCTCCGCGCAGGCTACTCCTGGACCCCG
>JBMFXK010000192.1:4184-5992 GCA_049964315.1 Clostridia bacterium
TCGAGTCGCTCTCGCGGGTGTGCCCCGTGTGCAACGGTCGCGGCATCGTCTTCGCCCGGGACATCGGCGGCAACGAGCAGAACAACCTGTTCCACCTGAACCTGGCCACCGGAGAGGTGCGGCAGCTGAATGACGATCCGGCCTCGCAGGAGTACGCAGGCCCCGTCAGTCCTGATGGCAGCGAACTGCTGGTGCTGTCCAATCGCGAGGGGCAGGTGAACCTCTTTGCACTTGATCTCGCGTCGCTTGGGTGGCGAAAGCTGACAGATTTCCCAGCCCCAGTAGCGAGTGCCCACTGGAGCCCGGATGGACGGCGCGTCGCATTCGCGGCCAACGCCACTTCCAACCTCAAAAATTTCGACGTCTACCTGATGAATCGCGACGGCAGCGGTCAAAGCCTTGTGTTTCGGAGCGCGGAGGGGGCGACCGACGTCGTGACGGACTGGTCTGCCGACGGGCGCTATCTCGCCCTCACCTCCGATCACCGGGGCTACGAGCAGGCGGGCATCCTGAACGCGGACACCGGAACGGTCCGCTGGCTCGGAGATCCGGGCTCCAAGGGCGGCAATGAGTCCTCCGAGCACTTTTCGCACGACGGCACCCGACTGGTTGTCATGGAAAACCATGACGCCACGCTCCTGCCCGTCCTCTACGACGTGGAGTCGGGGGTGCGGGTGGAACCGGCCCTGCCGCCTGGGGTGGTTTCGGCAGCCGAGTTCGTCCTGGGTGGCACCGCCCTGGTGGTGGCGCAGCAGACAACGGACCGTCGTGTCAGCGTCAGCCTCTGCCATTTGGCAAACGACACGCCCAACCATGCGGTGGAGGAGATCCGGCCCGCGTTCTACGGGTCTTTCGCGCGCGACGCCTTTGTCCGCGGCCAGGCCATCCGCTACCCCTCTACCGACGGCGTCACCGTGCCGGCCATCCTCTACCGACCGACGGCAGCGCCCCCTCCCTCCGGCTTCCCGGCGCTGGTCATGGCCCACGGCGGACCAACCGGTCAGTTCTGGCATGCCTTCGATCTCTACGCTCAGCTCCTGACCCGGCTCGGCTATGTGGTCCTGCAGCCCAACGTGCGGGGATCGACCGGTTATGGTGTGTCCTGGCGGGATGCGTGCATCGAGGACTGGGGCGGCAAGGACCTCGATGACGTCGTAGCCGCCGCCGCCTACCTGAGGGCCCAAACCGACGTCGATCCTGAGCGGCTCGGGATCTTTGGGGGGAGCTACGGCGGCTACATGTCGTACATGGCCGTCACCAAGACGCCTTCGGTGTTTCAGGTCGGGATTCCGATGTACGGCATCTCCGATCTGCCCGCCCTATATGCAGAGAGCATGGATCACTTCAAGTACTACCTGCGCCAGCAGATGGGGGATCCTGACGAACGCGGCGATCTCTGGCGGGACCGGAGCGGGGTCACCCGCGCGGCGGATGTGCGGGCCAAACTCCTCATTCTTCACGGTCTCAACGATCCGCGTTGTCCAGCGTCCCAGGGCCGGTTGTTCCGGGACGCCCTCATCGCAGCCGGAAAGCGCATGGGCACCGCCCCGGATGATGACTTCGAGTATCACGAGTTTGACGAAGGGCATGGAGCCGGCGGTGACGTGGCAGGCAAACTGCGCGACTTTGAGCTTATCGTCGATTTCCTGCAGCGGCGGCTGTGAGCGACGTCCACCGCGACCACATTGAGCCCGCGATGCTGGACGAGCTGGCCAACCTTGTTCGCTCACTGGGGCTTGACGGCGCCACCCTAGAGCCCGTGAGCGATAACTTCAACTACATCCTGCGTCTCGCGCCCCATCCTATTG
>JBMFXK010000193.1:0-5965 GCA_049964315.1 Clostridia bacterium
GCGAGCGCCCGATGACGTTCCGAGCGGGCGGCCATCTCAAGCGATTGTCCGTGGCCGGGTGAAACGCTGACCCGTACGGAAACAAACGGAACCGAAAGGCATTGGCACCAGCAGCGGACGAACTCCTCGTCAGCATCCGCCTCAGGACGAAGGCCGTGGTTCACATGCACGGCAGTGACCTGCCATCCGAAGCGGCTCCTGGCTGCATCCAGGAGAACCAGGAGGGCCATGGAGTCGCCACCGCCCGAAACTCCGGCCACCAGGGGCGCATCACGAGGGATGAGATCCTGCGCGGGCACAGACGCCAGGAACTCCTCGATAAGCGGATGCCGGTTCACGCCACCACCCCCCAGGGGTGGCTCTCAGCGCGTCACCCGCCGCCACTCCCCAATGATCTGGCCCTCCACATGCACGGGCATTCGCGCCCGTACTTTCCCGATCACCGCCACCAATACCGCCGCATCGTCGCGCCTGGGACCGAGTCTTTCCTCCATCAGATGAAGCAGACTCTCCGCCATGACATCGGCGCGGGTGACGGGAATCGAGCGGAAGAGCTCGAGAAAGGTTTCCTCGCCCGCACTGTCCGGCGGTCCCAATGCCCCGTCGGTGACCATCGCCACGACATCACCGGGCTCAATGCTATGATAAACGGGCTCGTGGCGCACTTCACGCAGGATGCCGATTGGCAGTCCCTCCACCCGGATGGCGTCGACATGGTTGTTCCGCCGCCAGAACGTGGGCGGCGCCGCCACTTTCAGCACCTCCGCCCGATAACCATCGAGGTCGAAGAGCGTCAGATCCAGCGTCGCAAAGCGCTCCTCGCTGGACCGGAACACGAGCGCGCTGTTCACCACGCGTACCGCAAGACTCTGCGAGAAGCCGCGTCGCAGCACCTCCGCCAGCAGGTTCACCGCGGCTCCCGACTCTAGAGCCGCTTCCGGGCCCATTCCCATTCCATCGGACAGGCCGACCACGTAACGGCCGGGATACAGCTCCTGGATCAGGGCGGTATCGCCGCTCACCTGGCCACCGGTGCGCGGCCGCTTGGCCGCCGCCGCCGTGATGGACAGCCGGGGACCCACCGGCCGCGACACGGACTCGCGCTCCAGATCTTCCGCCATATCGGTGATGAGCGCTGAGAGACTCTTCAGATGGGCGTGCACGGTGCTGCGGACCTCCGCCATCTCGTGCCGACGCCTGGCCGCCCGTGCCGATCTCCCCGCCGTTGTGTTGATGCTGTCGGCCATGCGCTCAGCTTTGATGCAGACCTGATTTAAGTACGCGCCCAGGTCTTCCGGGGTGACGGGGTCCAGCTCCGCCCCCTTGAGCTGTTCCTGGACGGCCCGGTAGGACCGGTAAAAGTCATCCTCCCAGCAACGCCGGTAGAGTGAGCAGCGCCGGCAAACGTCACGCACCACCAGTTCCACCGGACTCGGATCGTGACGATCGTCGTCCGGCCACGTCAGCACCCCTGTCATCTCCTCCAACACCTCCGCCACCTTGGGCAGGCGGGTCTTGGCCCTCTCCTGTCCACCGTCCGTCAGCGGCTGGATCCAGTCCTTGAGGACGCTCAGCACCGCTTTGGGCAATATGGAAAACAGCGCCACCCCCACCGCCAGCGAGAGCGACAAGGGCGTGAGACGTGCCGGTGTCTGCAGGTAGAGCGCGTAAGCAGCAAAGCCCGCCAGCAGGCCCAGCCCGCTCCACCTCCAGTGGGAACGGACGGCAATCCCCGCGCCAAACCCGGCCACCACCAGCAGGCCGACATCCGTAACCCCGCCACCCGCCACGGCGCTCGTCACCCCGAGTGTGGCCCCGGCCAGCGCACCCCCTGCCGGTCCCGCCACGACGGCCGCCGCCGCCACCACCAGGGCACCCAGGGTAATCCCAGGCCACCAGCCGCCGACATGAATCGCCTCCATGCCGGCCACGACGGCGGCGAAGCAGAACAAGGCCAGTGTGGTGCCCAAGGGGTCACGCCGTGGGTGGGGTTCGCTCACATAGCGCCAGCCGTGCAGACCCAGCCACACGGTGGCACCGCCGACCCCGGCCGCCAGCAGGGCCAGGGGCGAGGCCGCCAGCGACCACGGTATGGCGACAGCCAGGAGGCCCAACGACCCGAGTCCCCCGAGCAGGACCGCCAGCGGTGGCCGGAAACGCCAGCTGCCCAGCGTCAGCAGGGCCAAGCCCAGGACCGCCAGCAACAGCGCCGGCATCAGACCGCTGCCAATAAATGTCCCGGCCACGGCTCCTAAGAGGGCCGGTGCGTAGTCCTGCCGGTCCACCGACCAGACGACGACCAGCATTCCCCAAGCAAACGGCGCCGGCCGGTGATACAGTGCCGCCTGGCCCAGCACCAGGCCAAGGGCGGCCAGCCCTGCCCACGGGGCACCCCGCGTCTCAAGAGCCGACCACGAGCTGCGGATCCGGGGAAGCGCGCGTTCCGTCAAGCCGCTCCCCCCAAACTCCCTTTGTGAACGCGCCCAAGATACCAGCTTGTCCCCAGGATTCATGGCGGGGATTGGCGAGCGCCCAGAAAATCGGCCGACAAATTGCAAGACCGGGTGACACGAGCGGCCTCCGTGTACAGTCATAAATCGGGGTGCTAACGTGAGAGCGCGGTCGACATTAGCACGGGGTGATCAAGATGCTCCGACTTCTCACCATCGCCGGATCCGACTCTGGAGGCGGCGCCGGCATCCAGGCGGATCTGAAGACTTTTCAGGCCCTTGGGGCGTACGGCATGTCCGTCATCACCGCGGTGACGGCCCAGAACACGCAAGAAGTAAGCGGCGTGTGGGCCCTGCCCTCCGAGGCGGTGCGCGCCCAGTTGGACCTGGTGCTGGCGGACCTCGGGGTGGACGCGATCAAGATCGGCATGCTGTTCAACGAAGACATCATCACGGCGGTGGCCGACGCCCTGCAGGAAGCACCGCCGGTGCCGGTGGTTTTGGACCCGGTCATGCGCGCCAAAGGGGGCCATCCGCTGCTCGAGCCGTCTGCGGAGGCAGCGCTTCGAGAGCTGCTCCTGCCGCGTGCCCATGTGGTTACCCCGAATCTTCCCGAAGCAGCAGTGCTGACAGGTCTAGCCCTTGACAGCGAGGAGAGCCGCATTGAAGCCGGACACCGTCTGAACTCCCTCGGGGCGCGCTGGGCACTGGTCAAGGGAGGCCATGGCACCGGCCCTCTGATCCACGACCATCTGGTCGGTCCATCCGAACGGACGTATGCCATGCAACGAGTTGAGACGCCGCATACTCACGGCACGGGCTGCACGCTTTCAAGCGCCATCGCGGTGGGCCTGGCCCGTGGACTCAGTGTGCCGGATGCCGTCGCCCTGGCCGAGGACTACGTCGCGGGAGCCATCCAGCATGCCCCGGGCCTCGGGCACGGCCATGGACCGTTGAATCATCAGTGGGGGATGACACCATGGCGATAGAGGGACTCCACGTCTTGATTGACCCCGACAGGGTACCGGCGGAGCGGCTGGAGCCGTTTCTCGATGCCATCGCGGCGGGCGGAGCGGCGGTGGTCCAGATCCGGATCAAGGAGGGTTCCACGAGAGAGGCCCTCCGTTACATCGGGACGGTGCGCGCCCTTTCCGATGCGCGTCTGGCGCTTATCATCAACGACCGTCTGGACTGGGCGCTCGCGTCCGGAGCGGACGGCGTGCACCTGGGGCAGGACGACATGCCGCTCGACGTTGCGCGCAGACTCGCACCCGGTCTGATTCTCGGGACCTCGGTCAGCAATAGGCCCGAAGTCGAAGCCGTCCTTCCACACCACCCCGACTACGTCGGCATCGGTCCGGTGTTCACCACCCCATCCAAAGCGGATGCCGGGACCCCGCTGGGCGTGTCGGGACTGCGTGATCTCATCGCGGGCCTGCCCAGCTCCATCATCCCCATTGCAATCGGGGGCATCGAGCCTGAAAACGTCGCCGAGGTGTGGCGGGCGGGAGCGCGCGGTGTGGCGGTAATCCACGCGGTGACAGGGGCGCCAGATCCCGAGCGGGCCGCCCGCGGCCTGTTGACCGGCCATACGGGCGATCCCACCCTCGCATAAACCGTCAAGGAGGAAGCGTATGTGGACCGATGAGCTGCGTCAGCCGGCAGCCCCGATCTGGGAAGCCATCTACGTCCATCCGTACATCCAGGGGATGGCCGACGGGTCTTTGCCCGAGGCATCGTTCCGGTACTTCGTCGGCCAGGACGCCGCCTATCTGAAGGATTTCAGCCGGGTGCTGGCCATGCTGGCGGTCAAGAGTCCTCTCCGCCATCACGAGCGGATCTGGCTTCATCACGCCGAGACTGTCCACGCCGTGGAGCAGGAACTGCACAGGGGCCTTGCACCGACACTGGGCCTCGAGGCCGCAACGCTCGCCGAAACGGCACCCGGGCCGGTGACCGCTGCGTACAGCGACCACCTCATCCGAACGGCATACGACCGGCCCTACGCCGTCCTCCTGGCGGCCGTCCTGCCCTGTTACTGGATCTACCGAGAGGTGGGGCGCCGGCTTCAAGACCACCATCCCGATTTCCCGCCCTACCGCGCGTGGATCGACACGTACGCCGGCGAAGCGTACGGAGCGTCCGTCGAAGAGGCGCTGCGCCTGGCTGACGAAGCATCCGAGGGCATCGGGGCATTGGACCATCGGGCCGCCGTCCGGGCCTTTTACGCAAGCTCCCGCTACGAGTGGCTGTTCTGGGAACAAGCCTGGTCTCAAGAGAAGTCCCTCAAGGCCGCCCTCTGGCCGGCCAGCCCCTAACGCACCGCCGCGCCAACCTCTGCACGGCTTCGGAATCGGTCGAAAGTGTGGAACGGGACACGCCGAGTTCACACGGGTGCCCGGTGCAGCAGCCCTCATCTCGTGGCGGCGATGCTGTGGGTGGCCGCTGCCGCGCGGACCTGTTCCGAACGCGGCGCGAAGAACACCCTGGTGAGAGATATCGTCAAGGCGGCAGGGGTCGCACAGGGCACATTCTCCCTGTAATTCAAGACCAAGGACGGCGTCCTGCTCGCCGTCGTCGACGAGCAGGTGGGCCGGCTGCAGAGGAACCTGAACGAGGCGGTGCAAGCAGAGGGCCTCGGGTCCCGGAACGGCTCCGCGCCCTTGCGCGTACTCGGGAATCGTACCGAATTGCCCAGTACGCCCGCTCCTTACCCGTGCTCCCCTCAGCGCGGTCGATGAGGCGATTGAGCGGCTTCGCCTTGGGGACTATCGTGAGCGCCGGGCGGGGCAGCTCTCACGGGGCAACAAACAGCGGCTGGCGCTCGCGCGCGCCTTGCTCACCACCGCCGCCTACTTCGCAACGCAAAACGGAGACAGCCCCGCCGGCGTTCTTACGGTTGAGGTGGGAGTGACCGTGTGGCAGCGTATGGGTGCCGTGCTTGCCGCCGCACTCCTCCTGACGGGGTGTGGTGCAGGAATCCATGACACGGCGCCTTCCGCCCATCGCGCCGTGCATTCTAGTGCAGTCCGCCCCCAATCTCCCGATTCCCGTTCTCTCTCGGGGAACGTCTCGCCTATCTCCTACCGCCCTCCGGTCTCTGTGGACGCTGTCAGTCCCGCGGTGGGTGCGGTGCTCCAGCCGGGATCCGGGAAGATGATGCCGCAAGGATTCGAGCCGCGTCTGGGCGGACGGATCGTCGCAACCACTAATGGAGGGCGAAGCTGGACGGTCATACACCTGCCGGACCGGCTGAGCTATGTCGGCGTTGTCCTTTATTCGGCGACCCGCCTGCTGGCCCTCGGGGAGACCGTCGGCTGTGAAGGTCTTCCAGGGCCCTGTGCGGGCGTCGTCCTGCAGCACGGCACCGCCGACGCCTGGACGGTCACACTCAGGGCCCCCGGCGTTGTCTGGGCAGCCTGGACGCGGTTTGGTGCGTCGGGGCTCTGGCTGTCGGGCGCCACCCAATGCCAGGCGTTGGCATGCGCCACGACCCGGGTCCTCTATCGCTCCAC
>JBMFXK010000194.1:0-5944 GCA_049964315.1 Clostridia bacterium
CCAGGCAATATCCGGCGGGCGATGCCGCCGGTCCAGACCAGCACGTCGAAGGGGATGGATTGGCCAGGTTTAATCACGAGCTTTTGGGGATCGACCCTGTCCACCTGGGTCGCGGTGGAGATTTCCACGTCGTTGTGCTGAAGAACCTGGGATCCGTATCGGGAAAGCCCCGGGCCGACTTCAGGCAGGATCCGCGGCGCCATCTCCACCACGTGCACCTGGTGCCGGGCGGCAAGCTCTCCGGCCACCTCGACGCCGGTGAGCCCGCCGCCCAGGATCACCACTCGGAGACCGCAGCGGCCCTCAAGACGTTCGCGCAGGTGCCGGGCGTCAGCCGCTGTGCGAAACGGGAGTGCGCTCTCACGCAGGCCGGGAATCGGAGGCCATCGAGTCATGGAGCCAACGCTGACGATCAGCCAGTCAAAGGTCAGGTGAGCACCTGATCGGAGGACAACGGTCCTTTCTGCCGCACGTACTCCGGTAATGCTGTCGGTCCGATGAACGACGCCGCTATCCCGCAGGAGGGTAGAGAATGGGACGGTGTGTTCCCGGACCGTTCCATCGGGCCGAAGCGCGGCGGGCAGCTCGGGAATCAGCTGATGGGTGGGACTGGGATCGATGAGGGTGACGGCAAGGTCATCGCGGGCACGGAGCACTTTGATGGCTGCCAATCCCGCATAGCCTCCGCCAGCGACGATGACGCGCGGTCGCGCCATAAGACACCACCCCCTTCTTGAGTGTGTCCCGATCGTGTTCCAGCGCTGTTTTCTACAGTGGTTCGTCGCTTCTCGGAAAAAGCCCGGTGCCGGTCTTGGCGGCCCACAGGGAGTCCACGTCGCTGCCGAGTACAAGCCTTGCTGCGGGGGCGAAGACGACGACAGACGACGGCCACCTGGGCCAGCCGCAACAAAAGCCGGGCCCCGTCGGCGGCTCAGGAGGCGTCGCGCCCCACGGGGCTCACGCCCCCGCCAGCGCCACGGATACCGGCCTCGGGCAGTTTCCTGCGCTAATCCGCAGCATGGCTGCGGGAAAACGTAAGCCGCATCGGCCGGCTTGCGGACCAGATGTCCAGCCGGCGTGTAAGCGCGAACGCTCAGCCGTACCGGGCCAGCGCCCGGAGCACGGGAGCGGCCACCAGCAGACCCATAACCGCGACGGCTCCCACCAAACTCGCAGGGTGGCCCATGTTGATCGTGTAGCCGTATCCGAAGCGCTTGGGCACGAAACAGGCCGGGTCGTCCGGTTGACGTAAAAGAGGTCCGCCCCGCCGTACCGGTCGTCGTCCCCGTGGGTCACCCTCTCCGAGGACATACGCATGGGTCATGAACAATCTGGTGCGGCTGGACGCTCCGGTGGCCTACGGCCACCCGCCTGGCGCGGTCATTTGGGGGCGGATCCCCGAAGAGGCGCGGGACGCCATCCGATCCGTGCGCCGCTCGTCCCTCCTCATCGCCCCTCATGGGCCGCCGTTGAGCGCCGGGGGTGTTTCATGTCCACGGCGGGCCTCGTGTCCCATGGCATATGCTGTCACGTGCTCAATGAGAGGTACCATTTGAGAAAGCATGTCGTGACCCACCGGTGGCGGGGGGGAGCAGGGTGAGCACATATATCGGTCTGGTGCGGGGGATCAACGTGGGAAACCGCAAGATCGCGATGGCAGACCTGCGCCAGCTGGCGGAAGGGGAAGGCCTCCAGCAGGTCCGGACCCTGCTTAACACCGGGAACTTGATCCTCGAGTCGGACTACAGCCCTCTTGCCGTGCGGGAACGGCTGGAAGGAGCGCTGTCCCGCCACTTGGGGGAGGCCATTCCGGTAGCGGTGAGGACTCCCGCAGAGATGGCGGGCGCCGTTTCCAGCTGCCCGTTCGAGCCCCAGTCAGGCGAGGTCGTGTACGTCGGATTCCTGGTGGAGCCGGCGTCGCCGGCGGCACTGGCCGGGCTCTCGGAGCGTCTCCCGCGCACCGAAGACCGGCTCGAGGTGGGGAATGGCGCCGTGTTCATCCTCTATCGAAACGGCGTTCACACCTCGCCGCTGTCCAATGTCCTGCTTGAGCGCCGCCTGAAGGTGGGTGTTACCTCACGCAACCTCAACACGGTGCGCCGGCTGGCCGAGGCCTGCCGCGGGCGCGATGAGACGGCTGGTGCCGGGCGTGGCGGCAGAGTAGGAATTTCCACCCACTCCTCGCGAGTGGCTAAATACAGACCGCGGTGAATCGCCATGGCCGATGCTGTGAAGATCCGAACCGCCTCTGCGGACGACCTCTCGTTCCTGTGGGAAATGCTGTACGAAGCGATTTACGTGCCGGTCGGCGAGCCCAAGCCGCCGCGGACCATCCTCCGTCGGCCCGCCCTCCTTCACTATCTGGAAGACTGTGGGAGGCCAGGCGATGTCGGGCTCGTGGCGGCCCGCAGGAATCTTCCGGTGGGAGCGGTATGGTGTCGGCACTTTTCCCGCAGTGACCCTGGTTATGGCTTCGTTGCCGAGGAGATTCCAGAGCTGACGCTGGCCGTCACCCCCACCTGCCGGGGGCGCGGCATCGGTACGTCTCTGCTGGCACGATTGCTGACGCACCTCCAGGCATGCGGGGAGAAGGGGACATCACTCTCGGTCCAGCCGGCAAACCCGGCGCTCCGGCTTTATCAGCGCTTTGGTTTCGCATGCGCCGGACACAGGGAAGACGCCTGGGTGATGGTGAAGTACTTTCCCACCGGAGCGGCGAACTGACCGGACGGAAGGACCGTACAGAACGAGCCGCGCTGTAAGGGGGTGCCGTGCGCGAAAGCCTTGCGCGGCGTCAGGCCGCACGGAGGGAGCCGGACGGTATTGACCGGGCGGCCAGGGAACGCGAGAAGGCCCGGGCTGCTGAAGACCCTTGGCGGCAGCAGCAACAGGGGCCGTGGGTGCCATGAGACCTCGGGACACGTGGCGGACAGTCGGGAGGCCCCTGATGCTTGAACAGCCAAACGCAGACCCCATCCGAGATCACCGCTTTAACGTCTGGCCGGAAGAGGCCGCGCGGCGGGGGGTTCAGTTTGAGCGCTGCACCTTCAGCGGCGTCGATGCCATCGAGGCGGAGACGGATCACGCGCGCTTTGACACCCGAAGTTCAATGGGTCACGGCACCGTGAGACCGGGTTCGTGAACTGCCGGTTCAACGGGGTCGACTTTTTTGATGCCGAGCTGGAGCGGTTGAACCTGACCGGATCGGAGTTTCTGGATGTACGCTTCCTGGCTACGCGCATCACCGGGGGCAACTGGTCCTTTGCCGCGCTGCGCATGGTGGACGCGAGCCGGTTGACGTTCGATGGAGCCATTCTGCGGGAGACCGACCTCTACGGAGCAGACCTTTCCGGGAGCAGCTTCCGAAGCGCCGATCTCTCGGGGGCCATTCTCACCCGGACTAAGCTCCGCGACGCGGACTTGCGCGGCGCCGACCTCGCGGCGATGGACTTTCATGGCGTGGATCTCGCAGGAGTTCGGATCGAGGTGACCCAGGCCATTCAGATCCTGCAGTCGTTGGGAGCTCGCTTGGACTAGTCCGGGCCGAGGCGGACGATGAGGCGGGGAAGGAGGCGGCCGGGGATCGACTGCGAAGGCACGGTGCCGGCGGGTTCCGCCCCCATCGCCCGATAAAAGCCTGCGGCACAGGGGTCCGACTCGATCACCAGCAGTCGGGCACCCGCCGATCGGGCCGCGCTGACGGCGTGAGAAAAGAGCGCCCGCCCGACGCCCTTGCGCTGTGCTTCGGGGGAGACGAAAAGCGAGTCCAGCACCACCCGCCGTTCGCAATCGGCATGCCCCAGGGCGTGAAAGCCGAGGAGGCCGTCCCGGTCTTCTGCCACGTACACCGGATGACGCTCGATGTACGAAGGCTTGACGGTGAGTTCTTCGCGGCACTGTTCCATGAAGGCCGCATCATAACCCCAGCTGGCCTTTGAAGAAAACGAAAGTGTCGAGAGCGCCGCCGCTTCGTCCACGCGCGCAGGCCGTATGTCCATGGAGCGATTGTACAATGGAGCCCCGGTGGCCGGCGACATCCAGAAGCAGTGATGTCTGCCTCCTGCCGACCCCGCTCAGCTGTCGCCTCCACGGAACAAGGCTGGCGAAGGTGTCTCGGGCGATTATGCTGGAGTGGTGGGGGCAGGACATGGCGTTTTCATGGACGCACATCCAGTCGGTCGCGGATCTCGAGACAAGCCGTGCCGGGCGGTTCCGACCTGAGTGGCGCGGGATGCTTCTCGGGTACTTCGGCCTCGAGCCCGGGATGCGCGTACTGGAAGTCGGATGCGGGCCCGGGACCCTGGCGCCGTACCTGGCGGGGGGTCTTCAGCCGGGCGGCACCATGGTGGGCGTGGACCTGGATGCGACGTTTATTGAGCACGCCCGGCTGCGGGCCCCGGATGATGGCACGGTCACGTATCAGGTGGCGGCTGCCTATGCCCTGCCTTTTGTCTCCGGTTCGTTCGACGCCGCCGTGAGCTATACCGCCACCGGGGTCTTGGCGGACCCGGAGCGGGCGCTCCGGGAGATCATTCGGGTGGTGCGCCCCGGGGGATCCGTGGGCATCGCGGAGGCTATCTCGGGCCCCTTCGGCTTTCATTTCGACGGGTGGGACAGTCTGTGCGGGCCGCCACTCTATCCGGAGGCGCCGCGGTACTGGTCCCTTAGGTCACGCCTCATGACCAGCCTGGGCACCGGGCGGATTGCCGGCATCGGGAACCCCAGGTGGCCGGCACGAGCACTTCCCGCCCTCCTCGCAGCCGTAGGCCTGACGGATCTGCACCTAAACGCCTGGGGCTACGTGAAAGCGTCGGATGGGGTGGAACAGGGGGTGGAAGAGGGAGTGGAAGAGATGCATGGACGAGCCGGCGGAGACGTCAATGACCGGGCGCTAGACGCCATCGTGGCGGCTATCCGAGAAGACAGCGAACGCGCCTCCGTACTGACTACCGCGGAGTGGGGGGAGTGGGAACGCCTAGCCGCAGCTCGGCGGGCGTGGCACGCGTCGCACCATGACTTCGCGTACGAAGCCGGTCTGTCCCTCGTCGTCCGTGCCCGCAATCGACCGCTTGGCGGATCATGAGTGGTGGACACATCTCCAGGGTCGGGAACACGGCTCTATCGCTCCGGGCTCAGATGATGGAGACTGCGCGCCCCGACCACCTGGTGTTGGGCGAACCGCTTCTATCCGGCGGCACCTTAGAGCGGGAGTGGCTCCGGCACGGCCCGACGACGCCCGTGCCCTGTCTCCGGTGGCAATTGGATGGCGCAGGTCTGGGCCGGCTCCACGGACTTTGGCGCATGGGTGCTTCAGTGGGGAGGAATACCCCACCCGACCACCACCGGCACGGCTATATCAAAGGCTGGTCCGGACGCGCATCGGTGCGGCCCGGCATCTGCGGCCGCCCGCTTGGCAGCCGTCTAGGATTCCCGGGCTGTGGCGGCGGCCGTCTTCGCCGGGATAGTTTCACGTCTGTCGGGACGGTCCGGGTTTGGCTGCCTAAAGGATGGTCCGTGACTTAGCGTAGCGCGTGGGCCCTTTCAGATGTGCGTGGACCGGTTGGGCATTGGGATGATCGGGCGGGTTCAGGGAGGTGGAGATCCAATGATCTGGCTTGAGGACGATGACATCCGGGCGGCCCTGTCGATGGCCGACGCAGTGCAGGTGATGCGCGCCGCCTTTCAGGACCGTGCCGCCGGCACACTCGTGTCGCCCGAGCGCGCAGGCATTGACGCTGGCCGCCAGCGGCTTGTGTGGACGCCCGGCGGCTTTCGTGACAGCGGCGAGGTGGGTCTGCGCCTGTATGTACGCGGAGGGCTGGCGGACGACCAGGTGACGTTGCTCTGGGGTGGTGACGGACATCTCCGCGCCATCGCGCATGGATCTTACCTGGGACAACTTAGAACCGGCGCCATCGGCGGGGTGGCGGTGGACCTCCTCGCC
>JBMFXK010000195.1:0-5892 GCA_049964315.1 Clostridia bacterium
CCTCCTGGAAAGGACCTCCGGTCGTTCCCAGAGCCCTGCACTTTATATACAAGGGGGGAGTTAATGTACCGGCGCGTTCGGCACCGGCAAGGCGCCTTGACCTGGGTGCTTCTCGCGCTCGGACTCCTGCTCCTCTTGCATGCCTTGTTTGGGTCGGGCGGCCCCGACTCAGGTTCATGGACCGTGGTGTCGGGCCAGGTCGTCAAGGTTTCCCCGAGCAGCGTGACGCTTCGGGTGAGCGGGACCCCAGCCGGGACCCCTCCGATGCGTGAATCGGTGCACCTTGAGTCTGGCACACCGCTCGTGTTGTACCAGTCGGGGGGGCCCCCGGTGCCACGTGTGCTGCTGGATGCGGGGAGCTGGATACGGGTGCGCGCCCAGATGGTGCAGGGACACCTGATCGCGCGCCACATCGCGGTTCTCGGCACGGTCATGACCGGGCAGCTACAGGCTTGGGGACCGGGGCGGATCGATGTCGCCGTGCCCGATGCGGGATCACCCATTACGGTGACCGTCACTCCGGCGACCGCTTTTCTGTTCCAGACATCAGATCCCGGCCTCATGAGGTCCGGGGCACCGGTAACGGCCGTGGTCCGGGCCACACCGGACGGAGGGTGGACGGCGACATATGTACGCCTTGGATCCTAGGATGCGGACGTCCGGCCGCGAGCCTGGGCGCTGAGACGCCGGCAGGCCGTCAGGCTGCCCGCGAGAATGGCGCCCATCAGCGCCGGGACCGGCGTGGGATGCGGGCCCCATGCCGGTACCAGCCTCTCCAATCCAGCCGCAGACGCGCCCACGGCCAGTACCATCAGCGCACTGGCGGCGCCGAACACTCCCCACGTGCCACCAATAGCTGGGGCGGACCTCTCGCGCACCACACGGCGCATCGCAGCGACAAGAGATCCGGCCAGCAGACCGAGGAGGGCAACGAGATGCCACGGCCCCATCACATGCGTGAGCAGGATCACGGGGCCCACGCCCCCGACCGGAAACCGCCGCGCTGCGATGGCGGCCACGGCCATGGTGACACCGGCCGCGGACGCGTACACGGCGTCGGGCTGCCACGACCGGACCCCGCGTCTGCCGCGATCCGGCCCAACCAGCGCGAGGGTAAAGCCCAGCACGAGGGCCACCGGCGCCACGGCAATCGTGGGGAACGCGCCCGAGGTGTGGACCGTCAGCGCGCTCAGCCCCCACGACCCTATCAACGCGATCACAAGCCCGACCACCACCAGCCAGAGGGAAGCCGCCACCAGCCAATCCTCCAAAACGGTCCACCATCGCGCAGTCATCAGCAGGAACGCCGCGGCCCCTATTTCGAGCCACGGTGAGCTGACGGCGCCGCCCGCCAGCATGAGCAGCACGGCGATGGCATATAGCTCGCGGAAGCAGGACAAAATTGGGCGCATCTTTGTGACGGTTGAGGACAGTGGTCGCGCCCATTTCGTGAGCAGGGGATCGGGCCGGAACTGACGCGCGGCCATGCTCGCCGCGGAGGTCACCAAGAGGATGGCCACAAGGGCAGCGAGTGGAAACGGCAGGCGCGCTGCGATCGTGCCGAGCGCCCAGGCCACGAGCGTCGTGCCGGCCAGCGCTGCCAGACTGACCGATCCGGATCGGTCCGGCGACGGCGCGAGGGGAAAGAGATCGGGTAGACGGCGAAGGAGCGTGCGATCACCTCGAACCTCGAAATGGCGCCAGCATTGACCCGTCCCTCATTATCGTCTAATGTAGTCCTACCTGGAAACGGACCTAATCGTTATCGTGGGGCGATTGTGTGGCATTTTGGGATCGATCGAGATCGGTGCACTCCTCGGAGGTGATCAGGTGATCAAGATCTACCCCGATCTCGATGAACAGGACCTGTTTCTCCGTTTGTTCCACAAGGGTGTCAAGGCCCAGTGGACGGTTGAGGATGTTGACTGGGAGACGCCGCTCCAGTTCAGCGACCGTCAGACTCTCGGGCTGGCTCGCTTACTGACCCCGGTATATCTTGGTGAGCAGTCGGCCATGATTGGCGCCAGTGTGACACTGCCTCAGATGGCCACGGCCGGAGAGACCTCCGCACAAATTTATTTGGCCAGTTTCCTGATGGATGAGGCGCGACATTTTGAGGCGCTGACCACGCTGTACCGTCGTCTCAGCTACAGTCCCGTCACCATCCGGGAGATGCCGGAGATGCTCCGCTATCACAACCGTCTGCGGCGTGGCGACCGGGTGGACTGGGTGTGGGGCATCCTCATCAGCGATATCTTTGCGAAGAACTTCTACCAGATGTTTGCCAAGACACAGCCGGAGGCGTTGTTCGGCCAGTTGTCGTCGCGCATCCTGGTCGATGAGTCGCGTCACCAAGCCTTTGCGGAGAACTACCTGAAGCGAGCCATTCCGGCGCTGGCCCCCGAACGCCTCGAGGTGTTACGGACCATGCGCGATGAGCTGCTGCAGATTATGGACGGCATGTACTTCCGGCTTCGCGACGACGCTAACGCCATTGGCATCGATGGGGCCGAGTTTCTCGGTCACCTGAGTGACGAGATTGACCAGAAAGCCCGTCGCATCGGACTCGACGACCCGGACGACGAAGGAGACGCGGCGAATCCTGCCCGGGGAGACCGGGTCCGTCGGCTGGTGGCGGGAGTCGGGCGTGCTCTCAACCAGACTGGTGACTCCATGCGGGCGCTCGCGCCGACACGCGACGACTGCGGTGCCTGTTTTATGGCCTTGCTCTGCCAGAGCCGGCTGGTGAGGGGTGCAAAGCTCGCCACATCGTAGAGTTCGCCAGCTCTTTCAGGAGGCAGGTCACGCGGGCCTGCCTCTTCGTGGTCCTGTTGGCTCAACGAGTGGACGGCAAATACTCGGATACGCTGGACATGCTCGTGAGCGCCGGCCTGGCCGGCGGCACGGCTGTCTTGGTCATGCAGCAGCGATGCGAGGCGCTGTTTGAAGACATGCGCGCGGTCGTGCTGGCGTATGTCCGGACCGTCCTGTACACCGCTGGCCCCATCAGAGCAGTCGTGGCCGGACAATGGATCGGACATCATCCTCTAGGCCCGGCGCTGCGCCAGTGTTCTCCGTCATTCCAAGCGTAGGGTCGCGTCGGCCGCGGCGCTCTGCCGACAGCTCGCCCTCTTACTCATTAACTCCGCTTCGCCGGCCACCTCCGGCGAAGCGCACAGGGGAAGTGCGCGGCCGGAAACGGGCGGGCCGTAAAGCCCTCCCTTCTTCCGGTCAGGCGACCCGTCCCGGCGTATCCGCCTTCGTGTCCCTTAAGCGCAGTGTGAAGGGAATGCTGCAAAGAAGCGTCGCAGCGCCCACCATAAGCGCGGTCTTCGGGCTGTAGGCGGCCGCAATCACGCCGAGCAGACCCACGGCCAACGCCCCGAGTGTGTTGCCGACGCCGACCGTGATTCCAGACGCCATTCCCTTGTTGTGAGGGAAGAGCGCCTGCCCATACACCATCACCACGCTGGAGCTCGAAAACAGCGCAAACCCGAGCGCCCCCATCATCACCCAGGCGAGCGGCCCGGTGACGTTCAGAAAGGCCGTCAGGCAAGCGCTCGAAAGAACGGCCGACCCGATCAGGACCGGCTTCGCTCCCAGTCTATCCGAGAGCGCCCCACCTGACATGTTGCCCAGCGCACCGGCCAGGAACATGATGGACAGCAGGGCGGCTGCCTGACCCAACGGCCGGTGAAGGTCGTGCCAGAGGATGGGGACCAGCACCAGGACACCCGATGATGCGAGGTTCCTGAGTCCCACCATCGCCAGCAGGTTGGCCGCGTGACGGATCCCGTCGCGAAACTCCGGGGTCAAGATGTCAAACGACCGGATGCGCGGCGCCGGGGGCGGTGTGAGGAGCCGGGTCAAGATGAGTGCCATCACCAGCCCGGGCAGGGCAAGCAGCACGAGCCCATGCCGTCCGAGCAGCAGGAACGTGGTTGTAGCTGCCACCGGCGCCAGGGCCCGACCGATGTTGCCGCCGATCATGAAGAAGCTCATCGAGAGCCCCTTGTTCTTTCGAGTGAGGTCCCCGACCAGCGCCGAGGCATGGGGATGAAAGAACGCGTTTCCAAGTCCGCCCACGAGCAGGGCGGTCAGAAACACCCAGTATGTGGGCGCGAAGGCCAGTGCCGATGAGGCTACAATTGCTCCCGTGCCCAATCCGCCCACGACGAACCAGCGCGTTCCGAAACGGTCCGCAAGCAGGCCGGTGATGGGTTGCAGCAGCTGGGTGGTCAGGGATGCCACGCTGGAGAGGATGCCTGCGAGAGCCACAGAAAAGTGCAGGTCGACCATCAGGACCGGGAGCAACGCTGGATATAGATTAGGGTAACTGTCGTTGACAAAGTGCCCCAATGTGAACCCGGAGGTTCTCAGCCACACCTGGCCCAGCTCCTCCGGAAGTCGCTCCACCGCTTCGGCCATCAAACGCCTCCCGTTTGTCGTATGTGCGCGCCGAGAGCGGCGTGTCGTTTAATGCGTCCGCTGGCCTCCATGGGCTAGGTGCGCCGCGAAGAAGTTCTCGCTGCCCCGATTGGCCATGCTCGCAGAGGCGGAGATGTCCAGACACAGCGCCGCCGCCGCAACTACCTGCGCCAGACGCTGTCCGCCACCCGGTTTGAGACATCCCAAGATACGCAGGTACGACTGGGCAAATGGCATCGAGGTGCCGCCGCCCACGGTCCCAACTTCGAGACCGGAGAATCGCAGGGAAAAGGTGATTCCGCCGGCGGTGCGATTGACCGTCGCCTGGGCCATGCTGGAGGTCGCCACCATGCCCATATCCTGGCCCGTGACGAGAAAGAGTGCCGAGACAGCCGACGCCGGCGTGAACGCAAAAGACTGCATGCCGCTTGCATGGGCGCCATGCAGCCCGGTCCACTCCAGGCGGGACAGCTCGTCGGGATCCACTTTGAGGTAGTGGCGGATGGCGGAATCAGGCATCCAGGTCCACGCTAGAACTGTCTTTCCATGCCCCCGGTTGAAGTACTCCCAGCTGGGTTTCTTATCGCCCCCCATGTTGCTCTCCAGGTAGACATGGACAGGCATGGGCCCGCCAGCCGGAAGCCGGCGGTGGATCTCATTGTTGAGAGCATACGCGTTGCGAGTCATCATGTTGGGGCCGGCAGCATCCCCAGTGTTGAACCGGTACAGCAAGTGGCAGGCTGGCCCCACCAGCCGCGGCTCGATGCGCAGGAGCCGCGCATGACGGGACAGCACCGTTCTGACGGAGCTTTCGCGATACCCCGGGTTTTTCGGATCATGCAGCCAGGCTTTGAGGTCCGGCTCGATCGCCTCTACGAAGCGATAAAAGTCAACCGCGTCATCGACATGGTCGAACACCCAGGCGGTGTCACGCGTCATCTCGTCGTGCAGGATAATGGTCTTGACCCCGCTGCCCTGGTTGACCGCGGTCATACCTCGAAGCAGGGAGGCGGAAAGGCCGCCCTCGGTGTGAGCCAGTGGAAGGTGAACGAGACTTTCCGTCCGGCCGACCTCGGTCAGTTGGCCGCTGTCCTCCACCCGGTACTGACCTGCTGAAAGGCGCAGGGGACCGACGACGCTCACGGGCAGCAGCATTTGCCCCACGTAAGCTTCCTGGTACTGGCTCATGACGCGGTCCTGTTCCGCGGAATCGGGAAAGATGCGCTCATCTTCGGGCTGGAAGTCTGTCAGGTGGCGGAGCGCGTCTCGCCGCTCCGCAATCGCCGCGGGATGATTGCGATGCGACCATCGACGGCGCACGATACGACCCCCTGAGAAAGTTCTGGACATTGATTATACCTGATAGGAACGCGGCCAATAAAAAGCCGCCGGTCAGGCGACCCGCGGCAAGGGATCCCTCACAACTGCACAGGAGGAAGATCTCGACCGATTAGGACGCGCTCG
>JBMFXK010000196.1:0-5876 GCA_049964315.1 Clostridia bacterium
CCTGGAGCGAGGCCCGCTGGAACTGGCCCCCGTCACGCGGGTCGTGTGCGCGACCGCATCCGGCGTGGTCGTCACTGTCGACCCTCGGGCGGTCGGACGGTCCGCCCTGCAGCTCGGAGCCGGGCGCATGCAAAAGGGAGCCCCGGTGGACCCGGGCGTCGGCGTGCGCATTCTCGTAAAGGTGGGGCAGCCGGTCCTAGTCGGAGAACCGCTGGCGGAGGTTTACGCCCGCAGCGACGACGCCGCGGGCACGGCGGCGAGCGCCCTCCAGAACGCCATTCAGATCGGTGCGCGGGCGACTCCGCGCCCTGTGGTCCTCGGGCATCTGGTCGCATAGCAGAGTCGTCCAGGCCCGATACTAGGCTCCAATGGCGTACGCGGATTTCGTGTCCGGCGGCGAGAGGAGTCCTGGTGCATGGGATCACGGAGGCGTGGGACCAGGGTGTTCGGAGCCTGGGTGGTGTCGTTGTTTCTAGCCGTCGGCGCGCTTTGGGGGCCGGGCGTGCAAGCCGCGTCACCGCCCCCTCCAGTGGTCGCGCCGGCGGCTGTCCTTATGGATGCGACCACCGGGCAGGTGCTGTTCGCCAAGCATGCCGACCAGCAGCGCCCGATGGCGTCCGTGACGAAACTGATGACGCTCATGCTGGCCTTGAGGGCTGTGGCCGCAGGACAGGTGCGGCTGTCAGACTGGGTGCCGGTCTCGATGGAGGCGTTCAAGACCAAAGGCTCGCAGATCTGGCTCGAGCCCGGGGAGCACCTCACCTTGAACCAGATGCTGACCGCCATAGCGGTCGGGTCCGCCAATGATGCCTCGGTGGCGGTGGCGGAGTTCCTGTCTGGATCCACGGGTGCGTTTGTTGAGCGGATGAATCAGACGGCCCGCTCGCTCCATCTGCGCCACACTCACTTTGCCAATCCCCACGGTCTGCCCGCACTCGAGCACTACAGCACCGCCGAGGACCTGGGGCGGCTGGCCATGGCGGCGGTGAGGACACCCAAGCTGCTCGAGTACACCTCGCGGTTCGAAGACCGCAGCATTCGCAACGGCAAAGGCGGCACCCTCTGGCTCATCAACCAAAACCGGCTCTTGAAGACGTATTCCGGTGCCGACGGGCTGAAAACCGGATACACCAGCGAGGCAGGGTTCTGCGTGGTTGCCACGGCGCATCGGGACGGTACCCGCCTCATAGCGGTCGTGCTGGGCGATCCGACCTCCAAAGACCGTTTTGCCGATGCGACGACGCTCCTGAACTGGGGCTTTGCGCACTTCCGGACGGCCTATCCAGTCGCGGCCGGACAGATCCTGGGCCCCGTCATGGTACGACACGGCCACCGCGCCAGCGTGCCCGTGCGGCCGGCGCGGACGGTCGCGGTCACCCTGGAGCGCGACGATCAGCAGGCACTCACGACGGAGATCCACCTGCCGCCGTCGGTCACGGCGCCGGTTCGCGCCGGTCAGGTGCTCGGCCAGCTGGTGGTGCGGCAAAACGGCCACGTCCTGACAGAAGTGCCCCTGCAGGCCGCGGCGCCTGTGCGCGCGGTCGGGTTTGCCGAACTCGTGTGGCGATACTTCCTGAGGCTGGTCGCGTGACGCCATGAGGAAGCGAAACGCACCGGAGGCGCGGGCACGCCTGGAGACGTTGCAGAGCCGCCTCACGCATATGGCCGAGGAACTGCGGCGCGAGCTTGCCGGCTCTACCACGGGCGCACTCGGGGAACTGTCATCGTACGACAACCACCCGGCCGAGGCGGCCGCCACGACTTTTCGGCGGGAACTTGACGTGACCCTGCTCCGGTCGCTGGAACGGCGGCGGGACGAGGTTGAACGCGCGCTGCAGAAAGTCCGCGAGGGGACCTACGGCACCTGCGACCGCTGTGGGCAGACCATCGAGCCGGCCCGTCTGGAGGCCCGGCCTGAGTCGATCTGGTGTCGGCGGTGCGCGGATGTGGAGGAGGCCTGGACGGCCGAGCACCCGGACCAGGACGAAGTGCCGCTGCCCTTCGGCGGAACGCACGGGCGCGATCCCGTGGAGGTGACCGGCGAGGACGCCTGGCAGGAAGTGGCGCAGTGGGGGACGTCCGACTCGCCTCAGGACACACCCCCCGCCGTGGACTACGATGAGACGTTTGTCGGATTCGCGGAGCCGATAGGGTCCGTCGAAGACGTGGAGGAGGTTGTGGACGAAACGGGCGAGGTGCTCCTCGACGCGGTGCGTGAGCGTCCTCTGCGCACGGGGCGATCCACCAAAAAGGCCGAAGGAGCAGATGCAGGCGGCAAGTCCACGCCCACCCGGCCCGCCTGACCGGCGGGCTCTTTTTTTCTGTTGAAGAGGAAGTGACTACCGGGGAGGGAATATCTGGGAAACGGAGGTGGCACATGGCGCGGATGGGAAGGCCCGAAGCGGGGCCGGGCCGGGTGGTCATCCCGTTGGCCGGCACCCTTGACCTGACATCACTCAAGGGGTTGCGTGACGAGCTGGATGACGTGATCGACCGGTTCCCCCACAGCGACCTGGTGCTGGAGCTTTCCGGGGTGGACTTCATCGACAGTTCGGGCCTCGGACTTCTCCTGGGCAGATTCCGCCGCCTGGATGGGTTGGGGCGTTCCTTGAAACTTATCGGAGTGCGTGCCCCGGTGGAGAAAGTGCTCCGCCTGTCCGGGTTCCATGGCATCATGGACGTCGAGCCGCTGCCCCGTGCCTCGGGCCCCGAGGGAAAGCCCATGGGCCTTTAGAGGGCGCGCCGCGACTCGCGCTGCAGGGCACCAAGCCGGGGGGGATCCGTAGGTGGACACCAACTTCTTCGTCCTCGAGTTTCCCAGTCACTCGCAGAATGTCGGACTGGCACGGCTGGCTGCCGCAATCCTCGCGTCTGAGGCGGGATTTTCGGTGGAGGACCTCGAGGAGATCAAGGTCGCCGTATCGGAAGCGGTTACCAACGCCATCGTACACGGCTACGAGGGACGAACGAACGGCGTGGTGCGGCTGGAAGCACGGCTGGCCGGCAACCGGCTGAGGCTCCTGGTCCGGGATGACGGGGTGGGTATGGCCGACGTGGCGCGCGCCCTGGACCCGGTACCCGCTGGGGACGCGGACCACGTGGGCCTTGGCTTCGCCTTCATGCGGGCGTTCATGGACGAGGTGGAGGTGGAAAGCTCTCCCGGGGCGGGCACGTCCGTTCACATGGAGAAGGTCGCCCAAGTCGGGGATCTCGCCCGCGACCGCCAGTGATTCCGCCATCCTCATCGGGCCCGCCCGACTCCGATGAGGAAGATCGTCTCGTCCGGCATGCACCGCTCGTCTACGCAGTCCTGAGACGCGTCCCTCATCCACCCGCCATCCGGGACGACCTCCTGCAGGAAGGATTCATGGGTCTCATGGAGGCGCTGCGCGGGTACGATCCGGTGCGCGGCGTCACGTTCGCCACCTACGCGGTTCCGCGCATCTGGGGTCGCATGCGGCACTTTGTGCGCGACGGTGCCCGACGGCTGGGTCGCGAGACGCTGTCGGCCCCGGACTGGGAGCCGGACCCGGACGACCCTTTCGAGCGTCTGCATACGCGCCTGGACCTTGAGCACGCCTTGTCTCGCCTCACACCCGACGAAGCCCATCTCATCCGCCGCCGCTTTGAAGCTGGGCTTGATGAACGGCCCTTGGCCGCCGAACTGGGCCTGTCCCAGCCGACCGTCTCCCGACGTCTGAAAAAGGCCCTCTTGCATCTGCACCAGCAATTGACAGCCGACCACGCGCAACCAAAGCGCCACCTCGACCGACACTAGCTCCCGTGAGGCGCAGTGCGCCCCGGAAGGAGTGGTTGGGATGCCCCAGGTGGCCAAGATCATCGAACTCGTGGGAGAGTCCACCAAGAACTGGGAGGACGCGGTCCAGAACGCGGTGGCCGAAGCCAGCCGCACGATTCACGGCATCAACGGCATCGAGGTGACCAACTGGACGGCCAACGTGCGCGACGGCCAGGTTCAGACGTACAAGGTCGACGTCAAGCTGGCGTTCGGCGTCGACCCCGCGCGGTCCTGATGCCGAAGGTCGAGACTCCCACCCCCAAGCACGCGCAGCAGGCATATCGGGAGCTTGCCGAACGGCATCGTCCGCCCGTGCCGACGTGGACCAACCTCTGGCGCGCCTTCCTGGTGGGCGGTCTGATTACCGTGGCGGGGCAGGGAGTCATGACCTTCTTCGAAGCTCAGGGCTTCAGTGCTGCCACGGCTGCCGCGCCGACGGCCGTGGTGATGATTGGACTCGGATCGCTCTTTACCGGGCTCGGATGGTATGACGTGTTGGTCAAATGGGGTGGAATGGGGGGCTCGCTTCCCATTACGGGCTTCGCCAACTCGATCGTGGCGCCCGCCATGGAGTACAAGCGCGAAGGGCCGGTGATGGGCGTCGGCGCCAAGATGTTCACCGTGGCCGGTCCGGTGCTGGCGTACGGCCTCGCGGCCGCCTTTGTGGTGGGCGCCGTGCGGTGGCTTCTGGGGGTGCCGGGATGAAGGCGGGGGTGGAGCGCCTGGACCGCGGCGTTTATGCCGTCTCCGGCGTTCATGTCCTAGAGTCAGCGGCGGTTGGGGGGGCCATGGAGGGCGCCGGCCCGCTCGGGCATGTGTTTGATCACGTGGTCTCGGACGACCTCGATGGGACCGGCAGCTTCGAGGCGGCGGAGGCCTCGCTCGCGTTCACGGCGGTCCGGCGGACGCTCGACAAGGCCCGACTCGATGCATCAGACGTGGATGTCGTGCTGGGGGGCGATCTCTTGAACCAGCTGTACTCCACCAACTTCGCCGCCCGCCAGCACCAGATCCCCCTGTATGGATTGTTCTCGGCCTGTGCCACGTTCACCGAGGCGGTGGGGATTGGCGCGCTGCTCTTGGCCTCCGGGGGACCGGCGCGGGTGGTGGCTGCCGCCGCCAGTCATCACATGGCGGCGGAGCGCCAGTTCCGATATCCGATCGAGCTCGGCTATCAGCGCACCATGACCGCGAGCTGGACGGCGACAGCGTCCGGAGCGCTTCTGCTGGCTGGTGGCGAGAGTGGGGGGGCCGGTGACGGGGTGGAGGTGACCGCCGTCACGGCCGGACGCGTCATCGATTTCGGTTCCCGCGACCCCATGGACATGGGCACCGCGATGGCCCCGGCCGCGGCAGACACCCTGGCGCGCCACCAGAAGGCGACGGGGCGCCGCTGGAGCGACTACGACCAGATCCTGACGGGAGATCTCGGGGTCGTAGGAAGCCGCATCCTGGCAGATCTGGTCCCGGACGCAACCGAGTTCCGCAACCGCCATGAGGACTGTGGGCGGGCACTTTACGGATCCGACCAGGACGTGCATAACGGCGGCTCTGGCGCCGGTTGCGCGGCGGCGGTGTTTTCGGGTTGGGCATATCCACGCCTGTACCGCGGCGAGATGACCCGGGTCCTGATGGTGGCCACCGGCGCGCTGTTTTCACCCACCAGTTATCAACAGGGAGAGTCGATTCCGGCCATCGCGCACGCGGTCGAGTTTTCATGGCGGACACAAGCGTCGTGACCATGTTTCTGTGGGCATTCCTGGTGGGGGGCGGCCTGTCCGCCCTCGCCCAGATGGTTGTGGACCGCACGCCGCTGCTGCCCGCTCACGTCATGGTGCTGTTTGTGGTGGCGGGTGTGGTCGCCGGCGGCCTGGGTCTTTATGAGCCGCTGGTCAAGCTGGCTGGCGCAGGCGCGACGGTCCCGCTCCCGGGGTTTGGCTACACCATGATCGAGGGGGTCGGCAAGGCCGTGAGAACACAGGGGTTTCTGGGGCTTCTGAACGGTGGCCTCACCGCCGCCGCAGCCGGGATCAAGGCCGTGGTGCTGTTTGGCCTGGCGGCCTCACTGGCGTTCAGC
>JBMFXK010000197.1:0-5872 GCA_049964315.1 Clostridia bacterium
CGGGAGACGGGATTTGAACCCGCGACCCTCGCCTTGGCAAGGCGATGCTCTACCCCTGAGCTACTTCCGCAACGCATCAGCTACTTTAGCAGGCTCCCAGGCTTGCGTCAAGAATGCGCCCTTAAGATGACTGAACATTCACGCGTCGTAGTCGTAAAATCCCCGGCCCGTTTTGCGTCCGAGCCGGCCCGCGCGGACCAGCCGCCGAAGCGTAAGCGGGGCCGCAAAACGCTGGTCTTTCATCTCCTCAAACATATAGTCCATCACGTTCAGATCAACGTCGAGGCCCGTGAGATCGGCCAGCGTGAGTGGTCCCATGGGATGGTTCAGGCCCAATTTGACCGCCTTGTCGATGTCTTCGCGCGACGCGATGCCCTCCTCCAGGATCCGGATCGCCTCGATGAAGAGCGGCATCAGGATCCGGTTGACCACGAAACCCGGCGTATCCTTCTGCACCAGCACGGGCTCCTTGCCCAGCTCGCGCGCCAATGTCATGGCGTCGTCCACCGTCTGGTCCGACGTGTCCTCGCCGCGTACGACCTCGATAAGCTGCATCACCGGCGCGGGATTGAAAAAGTGCAGGCCCACCACCCGCTCCGGGCGTCCCGTGGCCTGAGCCAGCGCGGTGATGGACAGTGACGACGTGTTGGTAGCCAGCATCGCGCCCGGCGGGAGGGTGCGGTCCAGCTCGGAGAAGGCCGCCCGCTTGACCTCCATCAGCTCGAGCACGGCCTCGATGGCGACGTCCACGGCGCCAAAGGCTTCCAAGGATGGTGCAGGATGGAGCCGGCCCATGGTCGCCTCCACCTCGTCGTGGGAGAGGCGGCCCTGGTCGGCCTGTCGGGAGAGGCGGCCGCGGATGGCCGCCAGGGCCTGTTCCACCTGCCCTGCCTTGGTGTCGAACATCGTGACCTCGAAGCCGGCTCGGGCCGCGGTGTGCGCGATTCCCCCGCCCATTGTGCCCGCGCCCAGTACCCCTATTTTCGTCATGCTGACCTCCTACACCACATGGTAACCGGCGTCCACAAACAATACCTGGCCGGTAATGTTGGCGGCCCAGTCTGACGCCAGGAACACGGCCGCGTGACCCACATCCTGCGTCGTTATGTTGCGGCCCAGCGGCGCCCGTTCTTCCAGCTCGTGGCGCATCTGTCCGAAGCCTTTCACACCGCTGGCGCGCAGCGTCTTCACCGGCCCGGTGGAGAGCGCGTTCACGCGGACGTTCTCGCGTCCGAGGTCCACCGCCAGGTACCGGACGGCCGCCTCCAGGGCGGCCTTGGCCGGCCCCATGACGTTGTAGTTGGGCAGGGCCCGGTCTCCGCCGAGGGAGCTCAGCGTCATCACCGACGCCCCGTGCCGGTCGCCGTCTACGCCCAGGAGCGGCAAAACGGCGCGCGTAAGCGCCACCAGCGAGTAAACCGAGACGTCCTGCGCCATGGCCCAGCCTTCGCGCGACGTCTCCCGAAAGCGCGCCTCCATGTCCTCCGGTCGGGCGTGGGCAAGACTGTGGACGACGACATCCAGGCGATCCGTCCACCCCGCGATGTCACGGGCCATGGCCTCGAGACTGGCATCCGACTGCACGTCGCATTCCACCAGCCGGGCGGGGCGCGACAGCTCCGTGACAAGGCGTTCGAGGTGCTCGCGCGACCGCTGCCGATGATAGGTCAGGACGAGGTCCGCACCCTCCCGATCGAAGGCCTGGGCGATGCCCCAGGCGAGACTGAACTTGTTGGCGACGCCTGCCACGAGCGCGCGCTTGCCTGCTAAAAGTCCCATAGGCCGCCTCCTAAATCCCTCAAGATTTCGTGATGGCCGGACCGAATCCCTCTCCCGCGCGCCCCGGGAAGGCTTCCGGGTTGACCAGGTCGGCGGGCCGCTCCCCAGCCAGCCCCGCCATCAGGTTCCGGGCCGCACGGCGGGCCATGGCGGTCCGCGTCTCCACCGTGGCGGACGCCATATGCGGCGTCACCAGGACCCGCGGGTGGGCGGCCAGCGGGTGACGGCCGTCAATCGGCTCTTGCTGGAACACATCCAATGCGGCGCCGGCCAGGTGGCCGCGCTCCAGCGCCGCCAGCAGGGCCGTCTCGTCCACAAGACCGCCGCGCGCTGTATTGATAAAGAGCGCGCCCGGCTTCATGGCCGAGAAGAACGGCCCGTCGGCGAGGCGGCGGGTGTCGGCGGACAGGGGGACGTGGAGGCTCACGACGTCAGCCCGGGCCAGAAACTCGTCTGGCGGCAGCCGTGGATAAGGGCCCGGACCTCGATGGCCAAGACCAACCACATTCATGCTGAAACCCTCTGCCCGCCGCGCCACCGCCCGTCCAATCCGGCCGAGACCCACAATCCCCAGGGTTTTTCCAAACAGCTCCCGCCCGAGAAAGCCGTCTGGCGCCCAGTGGGTCCAGGCCCCGCCATAGAGGGCATCCCGTGCGGGAATGAGACCACGGGCCAGAGCCAGGATCAGCGTCCACGTGAACTCGGCCGTAGCCTCCGTGAGCACGTCCGGAGTGTTGGTGACCAGGATGCCGAGCCCGGTAGCGGTCTTCACATCTATATTGTCAAAGCCCACCGCCATGTTGGCCACCACGCGCAGCCGGGGGGCCGACTGCAGGATGGAGGGCCCCAGGTGGTCGGTCAGCATGGTGAGCGCCCCCTCCGCGCCCGCCAGCGCCTCAGGCAAGGCGCGGGGCGGGACCGGATAGGGACCCGGCCACAGCGTGACATCGTGCGCCGCGGAAAGTTCCGCCACCACAGCGGCGGCCACAGGCTGGCTCACAAAGATGCGCATCTCGTCCCCCAGCGCGCCGCCTCACGTTCCGGGCGGCGCCAGCACATACACTTTTACCATGTGCTGGCCGAACTGGGATATGGAGGCCGCCGACTTCGGAAAGAAGAGGTCGATCCGATCTCCGACGATTCCGGATCCCGTGTCGGCCGCCAGGGCCGGCCCGTAGCCACTGACGTAGAGATGGCTCCCGAGCGGGATCACACCCGGATCCACGGCCACGTCCCCCCGCACCAAGGGCTCGCCGTTCCACGCCGCCACCCCGCCCCAGGGTCCATTCATGGCGACGCTGCCGTTGTAGGCGGTGGCCAGCATGCTGATTACGCGCACGTACGTGTAGTGGATGTGGCCCACCGTGAGCGTGTGGCTCACGGCCGTCCCCAGCACGACTGTCGCCGGTCTTGGCGACACCGCGTACAGGGGCGCCTTTCCAGCCACACCGTAGGCCAGCCCGTCCTCACCGGGCGTTTGCACCAGGGTGACGCCTTGGGGCACGGACGGGTCCTGGGTCTGATGCACCGAGAACGGCACGGCAGAGAAACGGAGCGGCGGCGACAGCAGTCCTCCCGGCAGCCACGGCCACACAGGCGCGCCAGACGACACCCCGTGAGCCCGGCCGCGGTGGTGAGAACCGACCCAGATGGTCAGCCCGATGAGACCGAGCAACAAGAGCGCGCGCACAACCTCGACGGTTCTGATGCGCATCCCGCAGGCCTCCTTCGGCCCTAGCATGGCCGGGAGCGCTCTATCCTCGACGGGCCCACCCAATCAGGGCATCCCACTCCTCTGAGAATCCTGCCGAGGACGCCGTGCCCGGGCTTTCCACCAGCGCCCGAAGCCAGAGGATGGCCGTGCAGCCGCCGTCGGGTTCGGCCTCCAGCCGCACGAGTGCTTTCGCAAACAGCTTCTCGGCCCCGACCGAGCGGGATCGGCGTGCCTGATGGAAACCGGCGGCGACCCAGATGGCTGTTTGCATCCGGCGGCTGCGCGATCGCCGCCAAACCGGTTCCAGGACATCATGGGCAAGAAAAAATCGGCTCGACGCCACCGCCAGGCGAAAATCGTCCCAGGCGTCATCGACCCCGGCCGCCGGGACCGTCATCGTGCCGTTAAGGGGCCATGTCTGGAGGGTGCTGCCGCCTCGCCGGTAGAGGGCGTGGGCCAGCCCCTCCCCGGTAAGGCATACGCCTGCCACAGGGTGGAGCCGGTGCCCCGCCAGCACCGGCTCCAAGGCGTCCTGCAGCGCCGCGAAAAACAGCGGGCGCGTCTTTGGCAGCGGCGCCGCCCGCGCGGCCAGGCGCTCCACGAACCGATCTGCCCACAGGATATCCGCGGGCGCTATCTCGCCATTCGCAAGCGGCCACGCCGTTCCAGCTGGCCGCGACAAAATGAGACCCCACTCATTCTGCAAGCGGAAAGCCGATCGCCCGCTTCAGCGCCAAGACTTTCGGCGCACTCCGGACCAGGGCCCGCTCCTGGCCGTCCCTCAAGACGGCCATCAGTTCCCCAGGGTCTCCCAGCAGGTCCAGGGCACGGGCCCGCACTCCGTGCGTCTTCTCCACCACCACCTCGGCTACAGCGCGCTTGAAGGCCCCATAGCCGGCCGTGCGGTAACGGTCCGCCCAATCTTCCCGGGTTTCGCCGGCCAGTCCCGCGACGATTTCCAGCAGGTTGGAGATGCCCGGCTTCTCGACCGGATCGAAGTACACCTCGCGGCCCGAGTCCGTCACCGCCCCCAGAAACTTTCGGCGGATGGCGTCCGCATCGTCCAGCAGCAGCACGGTCCCGTCCGGGTCGTCCTGACTCTTCGACATCTTGGCGGTCGGGTTCTTGAGGGACATGATGCGGGCGCCCACGTCCGGAATCAGCGGTTCCGGCACCGTGAAGATGGGACCGTACTGGTTGTTGACCCGGAGGGCCAGGTCGCGGGTCAGCTCCACGTGCTGCTTCTGGTCCTCGCCCACTGGAACGCCTTCCGTGTCGTAAAGCAGGATGTCGGCCGCCATGAGAATCGGGTAGGCAAAGAAGCCGACGCTCACGCTCGAGTCTCCCCGCCCCACCGCCTTGAACTGCGTCATGCGGGAGAGCTCCCCCATGCGGGCCATGCATTCGAGCAGCCACGCCATCTCGGCGTGCGTGGGGACTCCGCTCTGGAGGAACACCAGCCCGCCGTCGCTATGCAGGTCGAGAGCCACCAGCACCGCCGCCACTTCCAGGATGCTCTCCCGGAGCTGTTCCGGCGCCCAACCCACCGTGATTGCGTGAAGGTCGGCGACGGCAAACACGCTTCCGGGCGCCGGCTTCCAATGTGAAAGCGCCCCTATGTAATTGCCCAACGTGACACGGCCGGTGGGCTTAATGAATGACAGCTGCGGCAAGGCAGACCCTCCCGATTTCTTTCATGGCGAGATGGCGTTCAGCACAGCGACCCGGCTGGGGCTCGCGCGCCCCAGGATTCCCCGTGCCCCCATGCGGATCCTGCATGGGGCCTCCTGACACGCTTTTCTCATCGTACCTTGAAATTGTCCCGGACTCATATGAGGAGGCCAACAGCGTCTTCTCGATTCTTCCTGACGCACGTCAGCGTCGTGTGTCCGCTGGAGGTGGCCGTGCAAAGAGAGGTGTCGGCGCCGCGTCCCACACCGCGGTGGGCGTGGGCGGCAGTGATTTTCGTCATATTGACTGTCGCGGGCGTGTTTTATGCCAAGTGGGACCCCTATTTTCTCAAGCTGGCCGTCGTGAGCGTGAGCCACAGCCTGGGCTCCTCCATCATTCTGGGAGCCAGTCGCACGGCACCGGCGATTGGATGGGCAGCGGCGGTCTCATACTGGGTCGCGTACTTCAAGGACATCTGGATCGCGCTCGTGGTGGGACTCGTCGTGGGCGCCGGCGTGCAGACGCTGCTCCCTCGCCGCTGGCTGCTGAGTGTGCTCGGCCGCGCGGGCTGGGGATCGTCGGGTCTGGCCGTCGCGGCGGCCGTGCCTTCCATGATGTGCACGTGCTGTTCGGCGCCGATCGCGGTCAGCATGCAGCGAAGCCAGGTGTCGACCGGCGCCGTCTTTGGCTACTGGCTCGGGAACCCGG
>JBMFXK010000198.1:0-5844 GCA_049964315.1 Clostridia bacterium
CCACCATCGGCAGCAGGCACGCCACCTCGGCGTAGGTGCTCCGTTTGAACTCCATCCGGAAGGTGGCCGCGCCTTCCACCCGCTTGACGGGAATCGAGGCGCGGGCGGCCACCGCCTCGGCCACGCCGTCGCGGATGAGGCGGCGCACTTCCGAGAGGGGGCGTGAGCGCACGACGCTGCCGTCCAACGCATACTTGACGACAGCCGTGCGGGTGCCGGGCAGGGTGGCGTGAATCTGTTGTTCCAGCTTGTCATCGCCGCTCGCAAACACGATGGGGACGCCAAAGTGTCCTGCCAGGGCTGCGTTTATCTGAGACTCTCCCACCCTCTCACCGTTGAGCCACCAGTTGTGGATCTGCGCGCCGGAGATTGTGTGATCCATCGTCGCGCGGGCGGTGCCGGCCCAGGCGTGGTAGCCGATGAAGACGACCGCGTCGGCGTCCTCCACCCCTTCCACCATGCACAGCTGCTTGTTAAAGCCGGAAATCAGCTCGGCACGTTCGTCCAGATGTTCGTACATCACGTTCCGCATGCCGTCGTGGGAGTCATTGACGACGACGGAGTCGGCGCCCGCGTGAAAGGCGCCCTCCACGGCCAGGTTGGCTTCCTCGGTCATCAGACGGCGAAACCGGTCGTAGTTGTACCGGCCATGCAGGATGTCATCTGCCCCGCTGACCCCCGCAATCCCTTCCATGTCCACCGAAATCAGGACGCGCATCGTGTCGCTCCTTACTGTGACTGTGCTGGAACCTGTCGTTCAGCGGACGGCGCCTCGCATGACCACGGGCCACTCGTCCACCACTTGGGCGCTGTCTGCGAGCAGGAAGCTGCCGTGAAGGTTCATCATCGTGCACACGTGGTTGGGGATGATGCTGAGACGGTCACCAACCCTGAGGCCGGTCCGCCCGCCCCTGCGCCCCATCACCACGCCGTGCTCTTCGGTGACCGAGGCGATGGCCAGCTCGGGATGCTCACGGATGTACCCGAAGGACCCGTCTGCCGGACCATCGCCGGACAGCGTCTTGCTGCCGGCGTCAATCACCGCTCGCTCCGCCGAGGGCGTGCTCACCACCGTGCTGAGAACGTACGCGGAACACTCCTCCACCTGCGCGGCCCCGCACATCATCGTGCAGTAGTCCTTGTAGATGTACGTGCCGGGTCGAATCTCAGTGGCCGTGCGCAGGTGGTCCCCAAATGCGGCCGGGATGCTTCCGCCCTCGGAGATGATGCGGGGCTCGAGGCCGGCCCGCGTGAGGACGGCCGCCATCCGGTCAAGCACGGCATCCTCGGCGTCCACCAGCCCCGGCAGGGCATCCTTCGGCTGCCGCCAGTTGATATGACCGCCGAAACATGTGATGCCGGCGTAATCGACCGGGCTTTGGGCGAGCCGCCGCGCCAGCCGCACGACGTCGTCGGGCGACTCCACGCCGCAGCGGTGAAAGCCGGTGTCCACCTCCACCAGGGCCGCGATGGGGCGCCCCGTCCGCTCGGTGACGCGTACCAGGAGATCGGCGCCCTCATCCGAGTCGACCGCCACCACCGGATGCAGTCCCGCTTCGATCAACTCGACCAGCCGTCGCTCTTTGATGGCGTCCACCAGGGGGTAGCCGATGTACTGCTCCTGGATGCCCGCCGCCAAGAGCGCCTGCGCCTCCGACAACTTGGCGACCATGACCCGCGGGGCGCCCAGTTCCAATTGCCTGCGCGCCCACACCGGACTCTTGTGCGTCTTCGTGTGGGGAACCAGCGCCTTGCCGAGTCCCCGCGCCAGATCGGCCATCGCCACTAGGTTTCGTTCGGTCTGGGCCCGGTCCACCACCACTGCGGGGGTCTCTATCACTGCCAGATCCGTGCCACTCATCTCCCGCATCCTTCCCGGCAACATCAAAAGCCGTTCCCTCCGAACGTTCGCCAGGCTCGGTCGAGCCCCTGCCTGTCCGCTTCCTCGGCAACGGCAAAAGCGCTCGACCATCAGTCGCCGCATCCACGATTTTAGGCGCGAAGCGCCACCTGGAGGCTGTTCATGTCGCGCGTGCGGCTTCCAAGCAGCGGAAGATCGAAGTGTTCTTCAATAAATCGGAGCACGGAGGTGTGGTCGAAAACAGCATGATGCACACCGGGCGCCAGGCGCCCCGAGAGCAGGATGCACGGCACCCGGAATCCGGGACCAAACACGTCGCGGACGGGCGGAGAAATATGATCGAAGAACCCTCCGGCCTCATCAAGATTCACAATCAGCAGCACGTCATCCCAGACCGGCGAGCGCGCCAGCGCACCAGCCACCCGGTCGAGAGCTGCCATCGCCCCGGTCAGTCCCAGCGGCGGATGGCCTGATGTGCTCAGCGACGGTGCCAGGAAAGCAACTGCCGGAAGGTCGCCCCGCGCCAGGTCTTCATAGAAGGCATCCAGGGGAACGACTCGGCGGGCCAGGTCCGGCTCAGCGCGGAACCGGGGAATCCAGAGCAGGGGGCAAAACAGCAGCGAGCGCGCGAGCACGCGGCAGCGGCCGTCCGGGCCTAGGTCCCCCACGTAGTAGCGCCACGACACCCCGCGCCGCGACAGCTGATCAAATACGGTTTCCAGCATCACAGGGTGGCTGGAGAGGAGCGCAGGGTCGTCGCGCAGTCCGCCCGCCGTGCCGGCCACGAGGTAGAGGCGGTTCGGCAGCGTTGGCCCCAGAACCGAGCAGAAGTAGTGGTCCAGCAGAACGCCCCGTCGCGCCCAGCGGTGATAAGAGGCCACGTCGTCGGCCCGATAGCGGCCCATGGTCACCCGGCCACCCACGCGGACAAACCCGTCGAGCCGGCCTCTGTCCCACTCCATGTGCACGGCCCGGAAGGAATGCGGCGGCCCAAACGTGAACGGAAAGTGCGCGGACGGGAAGTAGTAGGGACGCACCACCCGGCCGTGCCCCGCCGGCATCTCAACGTCAGGGGGCATGCCCGCCGCTCCGGGGAAGTCTCCGAAAATTTGGTCAAACGAGTGGTTCTCCTGGGTCAGAACCACGATGTGGCGCGGCCACTCTGACATGCGAGCCCCTCTTCCAGAGTACGGGGCGCCAGCCCTTCTGGCACCTGACCAATACAAGGAAGAGCAGAAACGGGCGGGCAGCTCGGAGGACCGGACTCGCAGTGCGGCGCGCGCCGCGCGCCTTAAATGAAGATGGGATGGCGGGATGACAGCGCGGGCCGTGATCAGGGCTGAAGTGGTGGAACACCGGTTGAGAGTCCTGCTGAGGATCTCGTTCTGACTACGCGGGAGGAGTCCACCTTCCCCGTGTTCTTCGACACCGGAGCCGCGTCGCTGACGCTTGACCTGGGTCATCTGCCGGCCTCGTGGAGGTCTCGGCTCGAGGACGGTCCCGAGGCCGGCCTGTCGGCCCTGACCCCCTCCGCGCTCAGGTCAGTCCTCCTGGGGGGGTTCCCCTTGGGCCGGGAGGTGCCTGTTTGGGCGACCCCAGCCGGCTCCATTACGGCCGGACGGCCGTTTGCGGGAGGGGCGGGGGCCGCTGTGGTGAGGAACTTCATTGTGGTGCTGGACTATGGTGACCCCGCCATCCGGCTGGAGACGCCTCAATCGACGCCACCGCAAGGTTTCCTGCCTGTTCCCGTGTCATACCATCCCGACTCGGGCTTCCCACGCGTGACGGTCGAGATCGGGGACACCGCCTATCCGATGCTGTTTGACTCCGGCGCCCGTGTGAGCATGATCTCCGAGGCGGTGGCCGACGAATGGCGGCGCGTCCGCCCCGACTGGCCACAGGTCCGCGGCTCGGCGGGGCATGCCGACATGGGCACGCGAGACCCGGAGCGGATGGTCCGGCTCCCCTCACTGAAGCTCGGTCCCTTGACGGTGCGCCGCCCGCTGTTCGTGACTCGTTCCGCCGGGCGGTTTGAGCAGGGCATGTCTCGCTTCATGTCAGGTCCCATCGTCGGCGCCGTAGCGGACAGCGTGCTCCGCCATGCGAACTGGTGGATGGACTTTCCGGGCAGCCGTCTATACACGGTACCCATCCCTGACGCCCCTTTCGATCCGGGTATTGGCATCGGCATCAGGGTGACATGGGAGAGTGGGGGGTGGCGGGTGACCGAGGTGCTGCCCAGCCATCACCCGGCCACGACGCGCGCCCTGGTCCCTGGCGACCTGCTCATCGCCGTTGAGGGTCAAGCCCTGGCGGCGGTGCATCATCACGAGCTCACGGAGATGCTCGGGGTGCGGGAAGGGGCGTCGGTTCGCTTTACGATCCTGCGCGAAGGGCGGGAGCAGGTGACGGAGGGACGCGGCGCACGGTACATTTAGCTCGCACACTTCACGGGGAGGGGAATCGTACGATGGCGAAGATCGCGTTTTGGATCACGGCCGGACCAGATCAGCCTGACAAGGCTATGACCGGATTGAGGCTGGCGGAGCGGCTGAAGAACGGCAAACAGCAGGATGTGCGGGTCTTTCTGTACGGACCGGGAGTGAGACTGGCGGCGGCCGGCGGCGCCCTCGAGGAGGCTGTCCGGACCCTGTCGGGGTCTGCCATCCCGGTTCAGGTGTGCCCATTTAATGCCCGCAGCCAGGATGTCGCGCACGAACTCCTGCTGGACCAGGGTGTCAACCTGGACGAGACGGCTTCGGAAGCGCTCGTGCGCTGGGTCGAGGAGGGGTTCCAAGTCATTGGCGTCTGACGGCCCCCGCCCCGACTGGCTCATCGACGGTCTCCAGGCCCGGCAGGAGTCCGACCTCATGCGCGCTCTGGGCATTTTCCGCGCGGCCCGGGCACAGTATCCGCACGACCCCCGCACCCACTACTGGTTCGCGGTCACGTCCGACAACCTGGGCTTTGAAGCGGTGGCAATTCCCGCGTACGAGGCGGCGCTTTCGCTGGGCGTGGACGCATGGCCCGAGGCGGAAGCCTACCTGGCAAGCTCGCTGCTGAAAACCTGGCGGGCTGACATCGCCCTGCCCCACATCCTCCGCGCGCTGGACTCCGAGCCCCACAACGCGCTCTTCCACGTCATCGCGGGGGATGTGCAGGCGGGCCTGGGGAATCTGGAGGCTGCCGAGCGTCATTTTCAGCGCGCCCCTCTCCTCGACCCACAGCTCGGCCTGGCGTGGCACCGTCTCGGGCAGTGGCTGGGACGCCAGGGCGTCCTTGACGGGGCCGAGGAAGCTCTCCTGCGGTCCTGGGAGCTGGGGTTTCGCGGCTAGCTCGGCCTCGCTCCGGTAAGATAGGCGGGCAGCGTGATGCCCGCAGCCAGAGCGGGATCCGGCTGCGGCGTACCCCGGGCGGCGGTGACGGGAACCACCCCCGCCCACACGGGCAGACCCATGTCCTCCTCATCATCGACCGGCGGACCCACGCGGACCTTGGCCGACGCGGCTGCAATCGGGACCTCGATCAGACGGGTGGCCCGCAGTTCGGTGGGATTGGGCTGGCGGGCGTCCGCCCACCGCCCCGGCTGCACCTTTTCGACCAAAGCTTCCAGCACCAGCAGCTTCTTGGCCGGGTCGGTGACCTCCACCGCCTGGCCCAGCACCACGACTGAGCGGTAATTGAGTGAATGGTTATAGACCGAACGGGCCAACACGATCCCGTCCAACTCGGTGACGGTCACGCAGACCGGCATCCCGGCGGCCGCCAGCTTCAGCATGCCGGAGGCAACCGCCCCGTGCAGGTACAGGCTCTGGCCCACGCGGACATGCAGCGTGGGAAGCACCACGGGCTCCTGCTGGCGGAGGAACCCGACATGACAGACGAGCGAGGCGTCCAGAATCTTGTTCACGGTCTCGGCGTCGTAATGTCCGCGCTCCGGATGCCGGCGCACGCGGATCCGGGCGGGCGGTTTCTCGGACATG
>JBMFXK010000199.1:0-5833 GCA_049964315.1 Clostridia bacterium
TCCCGGCGGACCGGGGTTCTGACCGCTGCTCGGCGGCCGCGACATCCATCTGACGCGTCTGGGTGTAGTATTATTTTATGTCTCGTCGCCAGAACTGTCCAGTTATTTCCGAAAACTATGCAACCTAGGCGACCGTCGGCCTATCATCTCGGATCGGGTGCTGTGTGGCGCATGTGCATCGGTGCCGATCGCCGTCCGTCTGCCATGCGGCATCGCGATATCGTCGCGAGCCCGCTCCGGCGCGGCCCAGCGCAGACCTGATGGGTCAGTGCAGATCTCAGTACAGCCGGCGAGTCTCTCGATTGGCCGGGACCGGAACGCACAACGCAGTCACGAGCTGGCCCTGCTCGCGGCGGATCGTATTGACGCGCTCGACCGTATGTGGGCGGGGCTAACTGATGATGATTTGGCCATGGTCTTCCCCCATATCGCCGCGGCGCGGTGTATCACACACACGGACGCGTGTGGGATCCTGCGAGGTCACAGATCGCTCTTGGGTTCCGGGCCCGGTTTTCGTCTTCGGGTTTTCCACCACGTCTACATGGAGGCTGCTGCCCTCTCCCGAGTGTCATCCGTCCACCCCTCTTCCTGTCCACGATGGGTACCGCGTCTGGGCGACTGCTTTCGATCACGCGGCCATCAATTCTGCGGATCCCAGGGTTTCCGGGACGATTCACAGGCCGCGCGTTCGACGTCGGATGGCCCACATGGGCCACGACCTCTGCCATCAACTCCTGCCCCTCCGCGAACATTGATTCGCCCGGGTTCTGGAAACGAGGATGCACACCGACCACCGGTGGAGGCTGGATCCCGGGCCACGGTGTTAAGGGCGGTGGAAGCGTGTGCAGGGAGATTTCGGAGCCCGGCTCCCGACGTCCGATCGACGCCAGGTCGACCAAGCATGAGGCGCCGCCGTGTCCGCGTCCAAGGCGGGTGAGCGGACACGCCGCTTGTTGTCCGCCCGCACATCGTGAGCGCACTTCCGTCCCGGACCCCGCAGGGCGGCCGACACGCGATACGATGTGGTCATCCGCGCACGGGGCTCTGGTGAACGGTACATGAACCGTCCCCCACAGTGCGCCGTCGGGTGGCGCCCAGCGCGCGCTGGTTAAGCTTTTCCCCGTGCTCGCCGCCGCACATACAGCATGATGGGGGCACCGACACTGGTGAACAAGGTAAGCCCCAGCGCCACCGGGTTCACCCCCTCCAGGATCCACGTGTTGGCGGTGAGAGGGGAGCTGATTTGAGAGCCCAGGAGGGCGAGGATGAGCACGCCGATCCAGACCATGACCCTGCGGGCCCGGTTCGATAAGCGGAGGGCTTCTTGGAGATTCGTGGTCAGCACCATAAGCGTCACAGACGTATAGAGAATCAGGGCAATGACCCAGGTGATCATGATGATAAGGCCCGGACGACTCACAAATAGGACTGATGCCTCCAGATTCGAGAACAGGTACACGAGCGGCCACTGGAGTACGATCGGCGCCTCAAGTCCCAACGTGGCCACGACCAACACGTAAATCACGAGCAGCATGGTGCCTTGAAACCCGATGGCCAGCAGTGCTGTACGACGAATCTGGCCCCAGTTCTGGCTGCGTACATGAATACCCAGGGTGAGGATGACCTCTCCCTGCACCCACAGGTACCAGGTGGAGACCAATGCCCGCCCGAACGGGCCCCACGCCGTGATTTCTGCCGGCCGCACCGCGCCGAGATACGCCATGTTCGGGAGCGCCAGGATGACCAGGGCGAAAAACGACGCGATGAGAAGCGGGAACCAGAACTGGACGTTCCGAGCCATCCAGCTGACGGAGTGCGTGGCCATCCATCCGACGACAAGCAGGATGGTCATGCGAAAGACCACATACGGCGTGCGCGGATAGAACACGACATGCAGCATGTGACTGAACAGCGCCACCAGCGCCGTGTCCAAGGCCAGGTAAATCGCCAAGGTCACCAGGAACAACGGCCAGCGCATCCAGCCCCACACATGGGCCGAGCGCGCGAGTTGCGTGGGACCGGAGAACGCCGGCGGCCACAAGGTTTGAAGATACACCAGTCCGAGGGCGACCCCAATCGATAACAGGATGGCCCAGAGCGCCCCGGAGCCCGCATCGGCCAAAACCGCGCTGGGCCAGACATAGACTCCGCCCGCTACCACGGTGACCGCCACCATCAAAAAGAACTGCCCGAGACTGATAGGCTCCACTTTCATCGGTTCATGCCCTCGCCCTGCACGCGAACCGTCACCCAGATGCGGGCCCGGATGGGAAGAGGCGTCAGGGCGACGTCGGCGGGCTGGCCCCACGACGCCTGCATGGCGTAGCCAAACGGATCGGTGTGGGTGTGATTGGCCCAGCTGATGGTCCGCGCGGCCAGATGCGCGAGCGCCGCCGCTCCCGCCGCTTCCACGCGTGTCTCGTCCTGCGGCAGGAGGACGCGTTGCGGGGGGCTGTTGGCAATCTCGCCGTGCGCCTGCATCCGCACCGTGACGTCCACCGTGCCGGCCACCCGGACGCACCGTACACGAGCCGAGGCACCCATCGAACTCAGCACGTACGGATGGCCGTCCACCGTAAGAGCCAGACTTGCCTCATGCACTTTGCCGCTCAGATAGGCCCATCCCACCGTGAGCGGTGCCGGCATGAGGACCGGGCGGCCCTGAGTCGGGTACACGAGGAGACGACTCACGTCAAGACCGGTCGCAGTAGGGCGGGCCACCGGTAATACGGGAGACACCCCGGGGGTCATGCTGCGCACCCACCACTGCCAACCGCGTACGCCGAGATCGGTATAGTGGCAGGACGCACAGTCGAAGTAGTCGGCCAGGGCGTACACGGGCACGGTCGTCTGGGGTGTGTAATGCATGAGAACCTGGGCAGGTGATGCCTGGGTGGCCACCAGCCAGGCCCTGGCGGGTACCAGTCCGCTCTCGGTCATGCTGCTGACGATCTGGGCCACCTGGGGACCCGAGAGGGCCGCGCCCAACACGATTACCTTTACGTCCTGGGTAAAGACGACACGCGCCGATTGCTCCTGCACCCGCGCCAGGGCCGCCGGATACGAGGAGGCGGTCACGGAGATGGTGTAGAACTCCGAACCCGACGCCTTCGACGCCAAACTGGACACGGTTACGGCCGGGTTGGGAAACAGGAACGTCCATTGGTGCCGGGCCGAGACGGCTATGGCCAGGACAATGGCGGTGTTACTGGGGGCCCGCTGATCTCCGCAGCCGCTGAGCAGCACGAGCAAAATCGCCAGCAGACCGAACCGCTGCCCACGTGTCATGGACGCTGGCGGAGATGGGGATCCGGCATACGCACGGACGGCCCGAGGCGCCGGTGGTAACTGGGACGTGCCGTCGTGGGGCGATTTCGCAACAGGCTCCACGGCAGCCGCACGATCAGATCGCCCCAATCGGTCAGATGAAACGGGGCGAGCGGTTCAAAATACGGCACCCCGAAAGACTCTAACCCCACTAAGGTTCCTATCAGCCAGACCGTGACCAGTACGATCCCGTAAATCCCCATGGAAGCGGCCCCCACCAACAGCAAAAAGTTGATCAGCCGCCAGGTGCCGGTCAGTTCGTAGGCCGGCGTGGTGTAGAAGCTGAGCGCGGTGAGGGTGATGATGAAAATCACCTGGGGACTGGCTATCCCGGCGCGCACCACCACGGTGCCCACGATAATGGCTCCCACCGTACCGATGGTGGTGCTCAGACCCGTGGGCAGCCGGATGGCCGCCTCGCGCACAGTCTCGATAATCACGATCATGAGTACGACCTCCACCAGGGGGGTGAAGGGCAGCCCGGCATGATTGCCCACCGTGACGATCAAGAGGGCCGAGGGGATGAGGTTGCTGTTGACTTGGGTGAGGGCGATGTAAAGTGCGGGGAGATAGAGGCCCGCACCCCACGCCAGCAAACGGAGAAGTCGCACGAACGAGGCGTCATACCACGGCGTGCCATAGTCCATCATGGTCCGGTAGAAGTCGCATAGGGGGGCTGGTGCGATGAGTGCAAACGGGTCGCCGTCCACCAGGACCAGCACTTTCCCTTCCTCGAGGGCCAGACAGGCCTGATCGACGCGCGACGAGGTCCGGATGGTGGGGAAGATGGACAGGGGGTGGTCGCGAATCAAGTCGGCAATCATGTTCCCGTTGGGCCGTGCGTCGATGACCAAGCGCTCGAGTCGCTGCCGCACCGACGCCAGGAGCGCGGGATTGGTTAATCCGTCAAGGTGCGCAATGGCGACCGATGTCCGTTGCAGGCGCCCCAGTGTCACGGTCTGAAAACGCAGGCCCGGATGCCGGAACGACCGGCGAATCTGACCCATCTGCGTCCCGAGCACCGTGCTGAGGGCCTCGTTGGAGCCCGTGACACTCTGCTCGCTCGTCGGGGTGGTAATGCTGGGCGACGGAAGTTTGTCGACGCCGATGCTCCACGCATGCGGGAGTGTGGACGCAAAGAGGAGCAGCCGTCCGCCAAACAGGTCGTGTAGAATTTCACGCCAAGACGTGCGTGCTTGGATATCGCCGGTCGCCAGAGCCTCCTGATCCCATTCGTCGGGATGAGATCGGCCCGCCAGGAGCGGCGCCAGGACGTCCCGATCCACGACGTCGCGGTCCACCAACCCTTGGATGTATGCGGCCAATACCATGGACGAGCCGCTGCTTGGCACCTTGACCCAACGCCGCACCAGATCCGGGGCTTGACCCGTTTCGTCGCCCATCCGGGCATGAACCGCCGAGAGATCAGGGATGTAGCGGTCGCCCTTCTTCAAAATGACGTCGATATCGTGCATGACCAGACTGGCCTTCTTTGTGATCTCTGCCAGGTCCTCACGCTTCATGCGTCGTAGCATGCCCCCTGAGCCCGGTACAATGCCATGTTCGGGGTCCTGCGGGTCAGGCGACAGTTAGGGAGAAGTACGACGATATAAGAGACGCAACTCCCGTCTTGGCAGATCCACCGATGCGTGCGCCCACGCTGGTAAAGACTGACCAAGGACCCGCATGGTCCTGAGGTGCTGCACATGCTCCAGACTGGAAACTGGGGAACGAGGCCCCGATCAGCGGAGAGAGCAGCGGTCATGAGTGCCCCTGGTCCGGCCGCCCCCACCAAAGTGGTCTCGCACATCAAGACCGGCGGCAGCCCCGGATCGGGCACCTGCACCGAGCCCTGAGCTATCGCACGTCGGCTGCCGTCTAATCGATGGGGATCCGGGTCTCGCCGCTGATCCCAGACCTTTCAGCAGCCTCTCGTCACGACAGCAGGAGAGCACGGGAGCGAGGGGTTGTGCGCTGAAGCTGGAACCCTCCAGGTCTGGCCATCGAGTCGGTCCGGGAGCGAGATCCGGAGGCAGCGATCGCCCCACAGACACTGGCAACGGCCCGCACCCTGATCCCGAAGACCTTTTGTGTGAGGGGCAGGTTGATCGCCCCCCTATTGAAAGAACCCGGCCATGCTCAGTCCACTAAATTCGGCGGTCAGCCCCTTCAGTTGCCACCGAACCTGTGAACGTCGGCATCCTGCCGCTGCTCCGATGGACCTGTCACGGCCGGCCTCACTTCGTGCAACGAGAGACTGCCCGCGTGATCGCCAATATTAGGGAGGGGTGAACCCCATCATCTGCTCCACCAACCGCCGCAACAGCGTCGGCCGCGCCCGCACCAGCGGCGGCCAATCGGTGGTGAGCCCGTCCGGATCGCGCAGGGCCTCGGCGACCATCAACACGCGAGGCTCATCTCCGATGAGCGTGCGCCACCCACGCCGTTCAAACGGGCCGGTCGTCAGCGGCACAGGCGATTGACACCGACCACACCCGGGAGGTGA
>JBMFXK010000200.1:0-5812 GCA_049964315.1 Clostridia bacterium
TTCGGCTGAGCCTAAATCCTCAAGGATCCACGATCTGACATGCGGAAGCCGAGTCAGGGGGGCGATGGGCCGGTCCCTTTCACGATCGCTCCGAGAGACATGAGCCGCCGGAAGCCGAAGAAATCGGAAGGGGCCCCTGACGGCATCTTGACCACGATGCCGGTGATCGTAACCGCCGCGACGATGAGGCCCATGAGATGGGCGGGGGCGCCCAGGTGGCGGGCGTAGAGGGGAGTGATGGGCGTGCGGAGCCTCTCGTAGCTGAGTCGGCCCAGAAACCCCACCGCACATGGGATGCCAAGGGCGAGAACCAATTGCGGGACTTGGTCCAGGATTCTCCGGTCTCAAGCTCGTGCCGCAGAGGCGGGAGCCCAGAATCAAAGCGCCCGCGTCTCAACAACGCAGGAGCCATCAGTCGCGTACGACAGTTTAGGCCAGCTCCATGGCCTTAAGGAGATGCTGGTAGAGATTGTACCGGCCCCGATGGCGCGCCGACAATCAGACCGCCCCCGCCGCCCGTCCAGGATGGACAGGGCACGGGAGTCCACGAGTATCCAAATGAATCTCGACCGTCCACAGTGTGATCTTTCGAGTTCCGTGCCCGTAACCGACGTCCTCACCTCGTCTACCGACATCCCGCAACCCACCCATGGGACGAGTCGGTCGTGGCGTCTAAGTGCTGAGCCGAGGACTAAAGGGGTTTCGGTACAGAATGCCACCGACCACGGTGCCAATGGGGCCGTCCTCGGACAGGATCTCGGTGAGGTCGGCCTGTTTGGCGACGGCCCAGAGCAGGCTGTCCCAATAACTGAGACTATGCTGTCCGACTCGTGTCAGCGCCAACTCCACGGTAGCCGGGTCCGGAAGCAGGATGGTCCACGACCGTCGATACTCGGCCACGATGACACGACATGTGTCAGGCGGTAGTCCATTGCGAAGGGCCACCACACTGAACTCGGACAGTGTCTGAACGGAGAGACATGACTCCCGGCGGGTAGTTCGGAGCAGACTGCGCGCCGTGGCGCTCCGCGCGGAATCGGCATTTATGGCAGCGGCGTAAACCAGCACATTGGTGTCAATGAGAGTGGTCGTACCTCTCCAACCGGCCGCGATACGCGTCCGACCGATTAAACCGGCCGGCAGGCATCCCGACAGGCGCCAGCGTCTGCAGCAGCTTCTCCAGTCTCTGCCAGGCCGCCTCGCGCTCATCTTCTTCGTCGAGGCGGGACCGAATGGCGTCCCGAATAACGGCCGATTCAGACCGCCCTTCTGCCATCGCGATCTCCTTGAAACGCTGATCTTCGTCGGCCGGCAGGTAGATCTGCTTTCGGATCATCGACTCGGTGTCCTCCTGAGTATACGACTCGCCCGCTGCGGTCCTGGTAAGCCTCCGCTGCGTATCGGCTCCCCATGGAGGGGTCTCGAAGCTCTGTCTCTCACGTCCACATGTACTGTCCGAGTGCGGCATGGAGCCGCTCCACTTCGTCCCGTTCGAACACGGCGACGCCAAGATGCTGGACGCTCGCGGAGGCGGCAGCCAGCGCCCAGTCCAGTGCATCAGGCAGCATCTCGCCATCGGCCAGCGCCCAGGCGAGTCCCGCCATGAACGAGTCGCCTGCGCCGGTGGCGTTCACCACTGGCACCGGGGGTGCCGCCTTGCGTCGCGGCCGGCCGCCCCGGGGAGTCCAGGCTGCACCGGCGGAACCCATGGTGACTACGAGATGCTCCGGCCCGGCTTCTCCCCAGACCGACCCCCGAAGCTCCCGTGCCTCCTCCTCGTTCGGTGTGATCACGGAGGGACCGGCCTTCCACGCCTCGAGCAGCGCGGGGCCGGATGTATCCACCAGCACGCCCCGCACCCGCGGATGAAAGCGCCGGACGATGTCACCCGCGAGAGACGCGGGAAGGCCCGGGGGAAGGCCGCCGGAGACCACCAGCCAGTCGTCGGGTCCCACCGCGGCAAACAGGACGTCGACCAGCGATAAGGCGGATGCCGGATCCACGCGAGGCCCACGCTCCCGGAGCTCGAACTGCCCGCCCTGGCCGTCGACAACCGTGATGCAGGTGCGATTCTCGCCGGGAATCTCATGCGCAAGAACGTCGATCCCGGCAGTCTGGAGGAGTTCGCGGACCCGCCGGCCGGTGGCGCCCGCGTAGAGTCCCGCCACCCGCACCGCGCCGCCCAGCTGCCGCACGGCGCGTGCCACATTGTGACCCTTGCCCCCGGCCTGGTAATCGCTGGCCTCAGCATACTGAATCGGGCGCGGGGGGTTGAGCACCGGGACCTGAAGCGTGACGTCGAGCGCCGGGTTCAACACCAGGGACCAGATCATGGGCCATCCTCCCACGCCAGACTGAGTGCACCCATTACGCCGGCCCGATCAAGAAAGCGGGCGGGGACGAGGGCGGGCGGGAAGGGCAGGCGCCCGGCCCATTCGGCCTGCCACCAGGGACCAAACACGTCCAGGTGGCGCGACACCCCACCGCCCACGGCCACCACTCCGACGTCCAGGATGACCAGGGCCTGGCCGACCCACCATCCGAGCTCCGTGAACCGTTCAGAAAGAAAGCCGGCCAGATCGGGCCGCGATTCGCGGACGGAAAACGCCGCTTGCAGGGAGTCTGCCTGAAATCGGCGGCGAAGTTCACGATTGAGCGCGCCTCCGCCGAGTCGCTCCTCCAGGGGAGCGCGCCCGGCCCCGATGCCTGCCTCGCCGTCGCGCCACGCATAGGCCAGCTCCCCGAACGCGCCGTGTTCACCCGCCACAACGCGCCCCGCCATGGCGAAGCTGAGGGCAATCCCGGTGCCAAAGTTGAGATACGCGCTGGACTGATGCTGCTGGAGGGCGCCCCAACGCAGTTCCGCACGGTGCGCTGCTTTCACGTCGTTTGCAATCCTGACCGGCAGGGTGGGGAAGAACCTCTGGATGGTTTCCGGCAGCCTGAGGCTGCTCCAGCCGGGCACGTTGGGGGCCAGCGCCACCCCATCCTCGCGCGTGATGCCCATCGACGCAACGCCCACCGCCCGGATGCGGTGGCGGACCGCCAGCTCGCGGCCACGGTCCAGCACCGCCGCCACGAGCGCATCCGGGCGCGAGAATTCTGCCGTGGGGATGTGAGTTTCGGCCAGGACCGCGCCGTCTGCCGTGCCCACTGCCACCGCGCACTTGGTGCCGCCGAAGTCAAACCCGAGCGCCAGGTCCTCGTCCGGCGTCACTGACCGAGGAGTGCCCGGGCCAGGCCGAGCAGGACCGTCCGGTTCGGCACCGACAACTCGGCCCAGTATCGTTCCAAACGCTCCAGTCGGTCCGGATCCGGCCGTAGATCGCGGGTGTTGCTAGGGACGTTGCGACCCCGCCGGGTCCAGACCTCCCAGAGCGCGCCGGCCAGCTCCACCCATTCCTGGGTATCGGGCTCGGGGAGATCCGAAAATCGCGCCAGGGCGCGATCCAGTGCATTCTGCCCCGACCCATCCGAGAACCAGGCCACTTCGAACCAGGCCGTCCGATGCGCGAACCGGTGCCAGTGCGGGAGTGAGGCCTGGCCGAACCGGGGCCAATACCGCCGCCCGTCATCCACATAGGCGTCCAGCAGTTCCCGGGCGGCGCGGTCGATCCGGTCGGCGGCGTCGGCGGCCGAGGCAAACAGGGCCTCGGCCCGCGATGCCGCCCGCCAGTGGCTTTCCGGATCCGCATCCCGGGCGGCCACCGGGGCAAACAGTTCGGGCCCCGGATCCGAGAGGAAGGCCGCGGCCAGCAGCACCTGCCAGCGCGCCAGATTGGGCTCCTCCTCCTCGCCAATCGGACCGGACAGTCGCCAGAGCTCTTCGGGTGTCGGCGCGCGCCGGCCATGCTCGAACGCGGCGACAAATATGCCGCGCACACCGGAGCGATCAGCCAGCATGGTCCGGTCAAGACCAAACAGATAGCGGTATCCCTGCAGCACCGCCGGCAGCGCTTCCGGAATCGCGGTCCAATGAAAGTCCTGCGCCCAGCGGTCGCGATCTGACCTCTTCATGCTCTAAAGTCTAGCCGGAACTGCCGCACCTCGAAACGTTCCGTGCACGCAAAGCGGAATGCGGTATGATGATTCTCGTTAACTTGGTTAATGAGAGTGCGGGGAGGACGGCCCGATGGCGGCAAATCTCCGATGGCTTTACATCGGGCGTGGGCTCAGAAGCTTTTCAACAGCGTTCCTGACCGTCATCTTTCCGCTGTACCTGGCCGTCTCCGGCTACTCGGCAGCCCGGATCGGATTCTTGCTGGCGCTGTCCGGAGGCGTGACCGTCCTGCTGGTGGTGGCAGTGGGCGTGCTGGGAGATCGACTGGGACGCCGGATCATGCTGATGGGGCTTGCCCTGTTTGGCGTGGTCGGCGGCTTGACGATGGGGCTCACCAGCCAGTTCTGGCTGGCCGTCCTGGCCAGCGGGCTGGGCGGCGTCGGCAAGGGCGGCGGCGCCGGCAGCGGCGGATCCTGGGGCGCCATCTTCCCGGCTGAACAGCCGCTGGTGGCCGCCTCGGTCACCAACGACAACCGTACGCGCGCGTTTGGCACCCTGTCCTTCGTCGGCGTCATGGCCGGCGCGGCGGGCTCGCTGGTCGCCATCATTCCCCGGCTGCTGCACAACGCGGGATGGACCTTCGCGGGCGGGTACCGGCTCTTGTTTCTTGCCAGCATGGCGCTCTCGTTCCTGATGTTCCTGGCCGCCATCCCGCTGCGGGAGGAGCGGTCTATCCCCGAAACCCGTCTGGAGGATGGGAACTCCACCACGCCCATCAGCTTTCGCGGGCTGCTGGGCCGGCTCGGCGTTACCAACGCGCTGAACGGCCTCGGTTTTGGCTTTTTGGGACCGCTTCTGACCTACTGGTTCTACCGCCGCTTCGGCGTGGGAGCCGCGGAGCTGGGAATTCTCTATACCGTCATCAACCTGGCGTCGGCCTTCCCGTATCTCTGGTCCGCCAACCTGGCCGCACGCCTCGGCGTGGTGCGCACGGTGACGGTGACCCGGGCGATGGGCCTCGTCGTGCTGCTCGGCATGGCGCTGGCCCCAAGCTACTGGATCGCGGGCGGCCTCTACATGCTGCGCATGGTGTTCAACTCCCTCGGCATGCCGGCCCGTCAGTCCTTCACCATGGGCGTGAGCGACGATCGCTACCGAAGCCGCCTGTCGGCATTCAGCCAGGTGCCGTCGGGCATCACGTCCATGATCAGTCCGGCGGTGGGCGGTGCCTTGATGGACACCATTCTCGACATCCCGATCTTCGGCGCCACCTTATTCATGAGCCTGAACCTGGTGTTCTACTACTGGTTCTTCCGCGACATCCGTCCCCCGGAGGAAGAGCGCCACAAGCCGGAGGCGGCCACCGCCCGCTCGCCAAGTGCCTGACCGCTCCAAGGAATGCGGCGTTTGCTCGCGAATCTGAGCAACGGATCGCACGGATCGCAAGAAAGGTGCGGCATGGCAGCGGGCCGGCCGCGGGACATGCTGGCCGCTGTCGCTTCCTCGCTGGAGGAACACACTGGCAGCACGCTCACGGAATGGATTGCCCAGGTCCGGGCTTCAGACCTGGACCCGTTTGACCAGAAGGGGGGCGGGGGTTGGCTGAAGACGGCCGGGGTGGGACAGAACTCCGCCTGGGCCATCGGCGGCGGCGCGGTGCGCGAGGCCACCTTCGGACCCCCAGCCTCGACACCACCACCGACGCACTCCGTCAGGTCGCAATCGACGTCGGCCCGGACGTCCGCCTTGAGCCGCGCTCCACATTCACCCCGTTCATCCGGCACCGGAAGGTCCGGGCCATCAAGAGCCCCG
>JBMFXK010000201.1:0-5808 GCA_049964315.1 Clostridia bacterium
TGGGCATAGGTGATGGGCGTCCAGGTGATGCCCGCGCCATGATGGCCGCCCAGATCTCCGGCGATGAGACGGATCAAGCTCGCCCCGTCGTCTGAGGCCAGCAGCACCAAATGCTCGGCCCCGATGTCCTGATAACGCGGCGGTGTCCACTTCTTGTCCTTCGGCAGGTTGACCCAGAGCTGGATCCCATGAAAGACGCCGCCCTTCATGACCAGCTCCTCGGTGGGCATCTCATCATGCAGGATGCCGGATCCGGCCGTCATCCACTGGGTGGCACCATCGCTGATGAGACCGCCGCCCCCGTTGGAGTCGTGATGGCGCATGACCCCGTCCATCATGTAGGTGACGGTTTCAAACCCCCGGTGCGGATGCCAGGGCGCGCCCTTGGCCTCACCGGGCCCGTATTCCACGGCTCCCATGTGGTCGAGCAGCAGAAACGGGTCTGTGTAGCGCAGCGACAGCCCGGGTGCTGGAAACGGGCGCCGCACCGGAAAACCGGCGCCTTCAAGAAGAGACTGAGCCACCTGAACCTGGGCCACGGGCCGCGGCCGGTCACTCGCAGGATCAGGCCGGGCCACGCGGGGGAGAATTAGGGGGTTATCAACCGTGACGGCCGGCATAGCCAGCACCTTCCTCTCTAAGGCCGGTTGTTACTAGTGATTCGTAACTAACTTACCTTTAAGATTCCACAAGTGCGCCCCCGTGTCAACAGACGGCCATGACGGCGATCCCGCGATCTCATTGCCAGCAGGATGGGCCGCTTCGATATACATCCCGACACGTGTGCGCCGGGGGCGAGCCGGGCGAGCCTGCCTATCGTCCTAAGCCCTCTCCTCGTTGGCGACGGTGTGGCGTCGCTCGGGTTCGTCTGACCCTGTTCGCAGGGCCGGCAGCGCGGGACTCTGTGCACGCCCCCACCCTACCGCTATGATGGCCGGGGAGGCTGTAACGATGAGTCTTGGGGCTGATTCCCTGCACATTGGCATCATCGGCGACTACAACCCCAACAACGAAACCCACCGTCTGACGGACGAAGCGTTCTCGGGGCTCCCGGGACGGCCCGACTTTACGTGGATTGGAACTGAGGCGGTTCCGGATTCGGCGGGCCTCCTCGCGTATGATGGGCTCCTCCTTGCACCGTCCAGCCCGTACCGCAACATGGAGGGGGCCCTGCGCGCGATTCGCACCGCCCGGGAACAGGGACTCCCGCTGCTGGGCACCTGAGGGGGCTTCCAGCACGTAGTCGTCGACTACGCCCGGTACGTCCTTCACATCACCGACGCCGACCATGAAGAGTCAAATCCCGGCGCCGCCCATCTGGCCGTCACGGCCCTGTCCTGCTCCCTCGTGGGCCAGGAGCATGAGGTGACCGTGCTGGCGGAGACCCAGGCCGCCGCCATCTACGGCCGATCGCGGGTGCGCGAGTCTTTCTATTGCAGCTACGGACTGAATCCGGCCTATCGCGGTCCCCTGGAAGCGGCCGGCCTGGTTGTCAGTGGGGTGGACGACGACGGGGACGTCCGCATCGTGGAGATGCGGGACCACCCTTTCTTCCTCGGTACCCTGTTCATCCCGCAGGTGCGGTCTACGCGACAGGACCCCCATCCGGTGCTGCTGGCGTTCCTGGCCGCCGCCCGCGCGCGCCGCGGCTAATCGGCCTCGCCGCTGGCCGTCCGGGCGGCACCCTCCCCGTCCCGCTGGCTCTCCGCCACCCGATAGCCGTGGAAGAGAGCGAGTGCACCCAGCAGGGCCACGAGCGGCACGCCGGCCATGAGCACTCTGAATCCCTCCCGGACCGCGACCGGGGCGATGCCCGCCGCGTTCGCATGATAGTGGGTCACGGTCAGGATGACGTAGAGCACCAGTGACTCCAGGGTGGTTCCAAACCGGAGCACGAAGCCGTTGATGCCATAGTAGACACCCTCCCGCCTCTCGCCGACCCGTCTTTCGTCGTCATCGATAATCTCCGCCATGATGATATCGACCAGCATGAGAAAGCCGGACAGCCCGACCCCGATCAGAGCGGTGGCGGCCACCCCTTCGAGGAAGCTGCGGATGAAGAAGAACGGGAGAGCGCCAAACGCCAGGATGGCGATGGCCACCCGAAACGCACGGCGGGATCCGAACCGCAGGATGACCCCCGCCCACGGCCTGACCAGCACGATGGCCAGGACAAACGTGACCGCCAGCATGATGGTGAGCCGGGTGTGCGTCACGTGCAGGACATATTTCGCGAAGAATGGCATGCCGGCGGGAATCACCACCAGGACGAACTGGACCAGGAAATTGGTGCCGAGATAGCGCAGGAACCCTGGCTGGGTGAGCGTGTGCCGGAGGGCTGGCGCCAGCGGCATGGGCCGTGGCGGCATCGTGGCGCGGCGCGCTGCCGGATGCATTCCGAAGATCAGGGCGACAAACCCTGCCGTGCCGATAATTGAGAGGACAAGCCCCATGGTGGACCAGCCGAAGCGGCCATAAAGCAGCGGCGGCACCGCCACCCCAATCATGAGGGCCGCAATCCCAAATCCCTGCCGCCAGCTGCTCACCCGGGCCCGTTCCTCAAGACTCCGGAAGATCTCCGGGTAGAGGCTGGTCCAGTTGATGACCGTAACCAGGTAAAACAGGTCGAACAGGGCCACCACCACAAGAAAATAGATCGGCAGCTCCGCCCTTGGCACGAATGGCCGCCAGAGGAACCAGAACACCACGCCGAGGGGGAGGCTGGCCATGGCGATGTATGGAAGCCGCCGGCCAAACGCGGTGCGGGTCCGATCCGACAGCCATCCCACCACCGGGTTCAAGACAGCATGCCAGACACTCTGCACCGCCATAGCGGCGGTCACCGGCCCCAGCGGCGCGTGGAGGTGATCGATGTAAAAGAACAGCACGAAGGTGGAGAATGCCTGCGCGAAGATGTTCGTGCCCAGGCTCCCAAGGCCGTACGCGACCGGGATCCTGAGGGCTCTACGCATGGCGCCAGATCACCTCCAGAGCTCCCGGACCGGAAAGTGCAACCACCAGCGCCAAGCCCCCCTCCGACAGCACCGCGCGCCCACCCGCCGGAAGGTTGACGCCCACCCCCGGCTGCTGCAGTCCCGGGAAGTGGTCGGCGTGGCGGGCGGGGAGCACCTTCGTGCCGCCGCCCGGGTCCGCCTCCGTGGTCCGGGCCACCGTCAGCTGGCGTTCGCCGGGCAGGACGAGGGATACAGGGGTCTCAGGCATCTCCATGGTCCAGAGTGTGACGCGCTCCTCGGCGGCCTCGCGTCCCTCGTCGACACCCGGCACCAGCGTATCGACGAAGCCCCGTGGCCTCCATGATCCATCGCCGGTACGCTCCACCGTGCCCTCGGACAGGGGCAGCACCGCCGCCGCGCGAATGAAGAGCGGGATCTCGCCCAGGGGCGCCTCAATCGTCACCCATCCGGGTCCCGGCAACGTGCGGGAAGACCACCAGTGCCGCCATCGCCCCGGCGGCAGGAAGAGGCGCCGGTTCCGGGCTCCGGGCCGCACCACAGGCGCCACCAGCAGGTCTGGTCCCAGCAGATACTGCTGGTTCAATCCACCCAGGCCGTGTCCGGGATATTCGAGAGCCAGGGGCCGGACGAGGGGAAGTCCCGTGCGCGATGCCTCGTCCGCCAGGCCGGCCAGGTATGGATAGAGCAGGATGTGAAGCCGTGCGTAGCGGCGGAAGTGGCCAAGCGTCTCCTGGTCGCGGTCAAAGCGCCAGTTTCGCGGCCGGGCCGTGCCATGGTGCGTGCGCATCACAGGCAGCAGCGCGGCCAGCTCGGTCCAGCGCCCGTAAAGCTCCCGGCTCGACGGACGGGTCAAACCGAAGGTCATGTAACCCGCAATTTCGGTGGCAAAGAGGGCATGACCAATCAGGCCAGCCGAGAGTGCCTGAGGCACCACGGCCTGCAGGCCATCGGCGCGGTCCCAATCCGTATCGTTGTCTCCGGCCCAGAACACCGGGGCCAGTGCCGGCGAGTTGAGCCACGACGAGCGCACGAAAAAGGTGTAGTCCCCGTCGGGCCGCTCTTGATCGAAGAAGCTTCGGTTCGTCTCATGCCAGAGGCCGGGATAACGGTTATGGCTGGCCAGCCCGCTGGTCCCGTCGCTCAGCGCCGCCGATGCAGGCAGATGCTCCCCGAAATCCGCCATCCAGCCGTCAAAGCCCATCTGCACGGCCGGGCGCAAAAGCCGGTCGTGAACAAACTGGCGCGTGGCTGTCCGGGTGAGATCCCATTCGCCATGACGGTGGCCGAGAATCTCCACGACCGCCGGCGTCCCGTCGCGCGTCGCCACGAGGTGCCCGAGGCTCTCCGCCTCCCGGTAGAGATCGGTCCCCTCCGCCACCTCCGGGCAGAAGTATCCGAGGAGCCGGAACCCGGCATCATGCAGATCGGCGGCAAGTCCCGGCAGATCCGGGTAGAGCCCTGTGTCAACTCGATGCGAGAGCGGCCGCATCCAGAACCGCCGCGCATCCTCCCAGGATCCCATCCAGTCTTCCACCCAGACGACCGAAGCGGGCACCTCCCCGCCACGCACCAGGCCGGCCCGGCGGCGTACCTCGACCTCTCCACGGACGGCGTCAATCCAGGGCGCGAATATCCAGGCCGGCACGGCCGGCGGGCGGCCCAGGTGGCCTCGCTCTTTTAGGAGCACGCCTTTCAGATCGGACGCCCCGACGATGTGCAGCCGCACGTGATGGCTCCAGACCCGCGTCCCCATTCGGGTCGGGTGAACCGTCCACTCGATTCGCTCGGAGTTCTCCAGCCATCCCCCGTGGCCCCGTGACGAGAGCCACAAGGGAGCCGCGGTATAGGTGCTGAACGGGCCGCGTGGCAACGGCACCTTTCCGGTCCAGCGCAGGTACGGTGACGCGGGACCGAGGCCCACCGGCCCCTCCTCCGCCCAGGTGGCGAACCGTCCGGTCCTGATGCGCGGACCGACGCCATACTCGCCAAACCCGTAAAGGTCCTGAGGTCCGGCGCGGATCCCCCATCGCACCCGATTGGCGCCGGGTGCCTCGCCAATCATTTCCAGCAGGATATGCGCCTCATCCACTTGCTCGACAGAGAGCGTGAGCAAAGCCTGACCCGCGTCATCGCGGTACCGCACCCGGGTTCGCCCCGACCCCTGCTCCGAATCAGACACCACCTGCGTGCGCCACTGGCGCCTGCCCGTCTCCCGGAACGTGTCCCAGGCCAGAAATCGGCCCACCCTGACGTCGGTCACTGCCTCGACGGCAAGCCACCGGGCCGGAATGGAGAAGAGCGGCGTCTCGGTGCCTCCGTACGTCCAGGAGAGGGCGAGGTCTCCGCCGCCCGCGAGTGCTGCCTGCAGGCGACCGGCGTCACGCGCCACGGCGTCCACCCCCAACCCCGCCCATCGGGCGGCCCGCGGCCAGCCATGCTCGCGCACCGACGGCGCAGACAATGTCCATGAGCGGGAATTCCCGACCGGGCCTCAGATTCCTCGGTCCGCACGCCGGCCGGCTGGTACACTGCCGGTATGCAAACCCCCCTGGACTCCGCTGACGCCATGCAATGCGCGGCGGGCCTGGCCAGCGACCTGGCGGCCCGTCATGGCGGGAATCTGGTGGGAGTCTACTTGCACGGCTCGCTTGCCATGGGCAGCTACGTGCCGGGCAAGAGCGACGTCGACCTTCTCGTGGTGCTGCACGCCCCCCTGTCCAGCGAGATCCGCCCGCAGGAGATCTCCTGGCTCCTGCGGGCGTCTTCGCGGCTGCTGCCTGGCGGCCTCGAAATCTCCTATCTGGTTGCCGCTGAGTTTTCGCCCCGGCGGGAC
>JBMFXK010000202.1:0-5778 GCA_049964315.1 Clostridia bacterium
CACGCACGGCGGCCAGGATCTCGGCATACCCCGTGCAGCGGCAGATATTGGATCGCAGCCATTCCACCTGTTCCTGCTCGTCGGCCTGGGGGCGGTTGCGCAAAAGCCCCTCCGCCACCATGAGGAAGCCGCTCGTGCAGTACCCGCACTGAAACGCGAAGTCTTCTAGGAACGCGCGCTGGATGCGGGCGTTCTTCAGCCCCTCGACGGTCTCGATCCGGCGGCCGATCGAGTCTCCGACCAACATCAGGCAGGACTTGGCCGGCCAGTCGTCGACCAGTACCGTGCAGGCTCCGCAGTCGCCGTTCTCGCAGCCGGGCTTGGCGCCCGTGAGGCCCAGCTCCGTGCGCAGCACCTCCAGCAGGGTGTCGGATCCGCGTGCTGTGACGCGCCGCCGCTCGCCGTTGACGTGCAGCAGGACCTCCCCCCGCCCTCGAATCTCAATCACGTGTGCGCTCCTTCCAGACGGGCCAGGACATCCACCAGCGTCTGCCGGAAGACAAACTCCCGATACGCGGCCGAGCCGTGGATGTCGTCCACCACCGCCCCCGGCAGTACGTCCTGCAGGTTCAATTCGGCAGGATCGGCTGACAAGAGGGCGTGTTCCACCTGGCTGGCACGAAATGGGGATGGCGTCAGGCCCGAGACCGCCAGGGCCGGCACCCGCCGGCCCCTTTCCGGACGTGCCACGATGGTCATGAGGGGATAATCCACCCAATCCATGCGGGTTTTCTTGACCGAGACACCGCGCACCCGCGTTGCCGCCTCAGGCACGGACAGCGCCACCAGGAAGTCGCCGGGCGGAAGTTGCAGGACGCCTTCCGCAAACACGTGCCCGAGCGGCACCCAGCGATCGCCGCCGTCTCCGAAGAGGCGCGCAGTCGCGTCCACCAGGAGGAATGGGAGCACGGCTTCACGGTACGGAATCGTGCTGGCCAGATTCCCGCCCAGCGTGATATGCGCCCGCACCGTGTGATCGGCGATCCGCGAGAGCGCGAGGGAAAGGAGCGGCCAGGGATCCCGTTCCATGATGGTCTTCAGGGTGAGGCCTGCTCCCAGCACGAGACGGCCGTCGCGCACGCCCATCTCCTGCAGGGCATCGATCCCCTTGAGGTCGATCACGGCGGAAGGGGCGATCGCTCCGATGCGGGTCCGCGTGATGATCTCGGTTCCGCCCCCGCCGTACATGGGGTTTCCGCCGTTTTCCTGCAGCTGCATGAAGAGGCCGTGGGCCCCCTGGAGGGTTTCGGGCCGGCGGTACTCAAAGTCGACGGGAATCATACCTGCCGCCCCCCGTCCACCCGCCAGAGCTTTTCCGGGGTCAGCGGAAGGTCATCGCACTCCGCACCCACGGCCCGGGAGAGCGCATTGGCCAATGCGGCGGGGATGGCCAGACAGCCATGCTCCCCGAGCGGCCGCGCGCCGTAGGGAGCATCAAGCTGCGGCGTCTCCACAAACTCCACCTGGTAGGAGAGAGCCTGCTCGCCCGGCCGCATGACCTTGTAGGTGCGAAGATCCGGGTTGGCCATGGCCCCGTCCGCGGTGAACAGGACCGCTTCCCGACTGCCGTAGCCGATGCCCATGTTCATGCCTCCCATCACCACCCCGCGGGCCACGGTCGGGTTGATGACGCGTCCTGCATCCACCACCGTGACCGCCCGCAGGACCCGGTACTGATGGTCACGGGGGTTGTAGAGGAGTTCCACCCCCTGCACGCCGATGGTAAAACCGGGCCCGGGGTGACCCTCGCCGGTAGTCTCGTCCAGGGTCGTGATGTGACGCACCACGTAGCTCCCGCGACCGATAATCTGACCGCCGATGGCGTCCCCGTTCGGGTAGGAGTACCCGTGGGCGATGTCCTTGAAGGACACGAACGTATCGGGATCGTCCTTCAGGAAGACCCGCTGGTGTGCGACCTCTAAATCGCCGGGGGCACACTTCAGCGCGATGGCTGCGACCTGCTTCAACTGGGCGATGACATCATCGGCCGCCTCCAGCACCGCACGGCCCACCATGAAAGTGGACAGGCTGGCCACCGTTTTCCAGTGCTCGGGGTCAACCTTGGTGTTGATGTGGCTGTGGACGTGGATCTGCTCGATAGGCATCTGCAGCCGCTCGGCCAGAATCTGCGCGGCCGTGGTCTTAGTGCCGGCGCCCACCTCGACCGTACCGGTGGACAGGTTGAGGGAGCCCTCCTGGTTCAGGGTGATGATGGCCCCGGAAATGGCATTTGGCGGACTGGACGATGTTTTCCAGAAGGCGGCCAGTCCCTGCGCGCGAACCATGCCGTCTCCTTCGCGCCGCACGATCGGGTCCCAGCCCAGCAGATCGGCGGCGCGCGCGAGACACCGGTCGATATCGCCGAGCCGGCTCTTGGTGAGACGAACCCGGGTAGGGGTGGTGTCGCCCGGGTGCAGGGCGTTCCGCTGACGGAGCGCGAGGGCGTCGATCCCGAGTCTGGCCGCGAGCTTGTCCATGGTCCGTTCGATGACGAACGTGAGCGGCATGTGGCCAAAGCCTCGCCAGGCGGTGGCGTAGATGTGATGGGTGTACACGGTGTAGACATCGGTCTGCACATGGTCAAGACGGTAGGGTCCGGTGGATTCCGAGCAGATGGCGCGGGCCACGCGGGGGGTGGAGTCCATGTACGCTCCGGCATCCAGGTAGACCGTAAGCTTCATGCCCATCAGGCGGCCGCGCTCGTCGGCGCCCAATGTGATCTCCGCGTCCAGCCCGGCTCCCACCGGCGACATCGACAGGTCCTGTTCGCGCCGGTTGCGAATCTCCACCGCCCGTCCGCCGGCGGCTCTGGAGGCGAGGTAGGCGAGCACTTCCAGCTGGACCGCCGCCTTGCCGCCGAACGCGCCCCCGACCAGCGGGGCATTCACGATCACCAGCCCCTGCTGAGTGTTCATGTACCGGGCCAGAAGCTTCTGCACCTCGAACGGCGCCTGAGTGGTGGCATGGATGATAACGCGCCCGTCATCCAGGATTTCGACCCGGGCGGAGCGCGTCTCCATCGCGGCGTGATCGACGGGAGGCAGGTGATAGCGGGCCGTCACCGTCACCGCACTCTCCTCGAGAGCCCGATCCGCGTCCCCCTTGCGAATGTGGGCCGCGTCGGCCACATTGCTGCCGGGTTTTGGAGTGACCGGCGGCTGCACCCTCTTATACTGTCCGAGCTTCTCGTGCACCAGGGGAGCACCCGGGCGCAGTGCCTCCCGGGTGGTGAGCACGGCCGGGAGGGGTTCATAGGAGACGCCGAGCCGCTCCACACCCAGGAGGGCTTCCGCCTCTCCATCCGCCACCACCAGCGCCACCGGTTCCCCCCAGTAGCGCGTCTCGCCAGCCGCCAGCGGCGGTCTGTCCTCCACCACCTCGCCGCACAGCAGCCCTCCCACGTCATCCGCGGTCACCACCGCGACGACGCCAGGCACTTCCAGGCTCCGGCTCGGATCGATGTGCAGGATGCGCGCGTGCGCGTGGGGAGAGGTCGCCACGGCGGCATGGAGGATGCCGGGAACCGCGAGGTCGGCGTTGTAGCGCGCCCGGCCAGTCAGTTTGTTGGGGGCTTCCTTCCTGAGAACACTTGTTCCGACCGCCATGGGCACTCCTTCCTGGTGGACAGGATCCGTCCTCATGGTGGCCCCATCGCACGGCCCCTATGCGAACGACGCCGGTGCGCACACTACCGGCAGGGGGTCTCACATGCGTTCTCAGTGGACCGAAGGCGAGGGCGTGCGCGAAGGCAGCAGATGGCCTGATCGCGCCGCTTACGTGTTTATCGATCTGGACGTTTCGAGCCGGGAGGAGACAGAATCCACCGCCCGCCGGCTGTTCCTGCCGCATCCCATGGTCATGAACCGGCTCTTGGAAGACACCGAGCCCCGGGCGGGCGTGCAGGTGTATCCCGACGTGATGGCCGCGACCATCCTGGCCGACCTCGAAGGGGGAACCGACAAACCTCTTCACATCGTTCTGGGGAAGGAGTTTCTCCTGACGGCCCATGAGGGAGTGAACCCGCTGATTGATGACGTGTGGCCGATCGCCTATCGGCGCGGGGTGTTGAAGGAAGGTCCCGATCTGGTCCTTTACCTCATTCTTCGCCACCACCTGCGCGCCTACCAGGCCCTGATCCGCAAGCAGGAATCGAACTACGAGGCCATTCACGAGATGATGCTGAACCACCCCTATCGGAACCTGGCCCACCGCATCCTTGCATCCCGGCAGGCCTTCTTGCGCATCTCGCGGCACCTCCGACCTGAACTGCCCATCGCCGAGCTCCTGGCTTCTTCCGATTTTCCCTACGTCCGCACCGACAACCGTCCCTACCTGCAAGATCTGTCCACCACCATGCAAAACGTGGTGGCCGAGGTGCAGGCGACTCGGGAGGGCCTCTCCAGCACCGTCGAGGGCTACACCTCCCTGCAGTCCAACGAGATCAACAAGGTCATGAAATTTCTCACCATCATCTCTGTACTGGCCCTGCCGGCTACCACCATCGCCAGCATTTACGGCATGAACTTTCACGACATTCCGGAGCTCACCTGGTCCTTCGGGTACTGGTACAGCCTCGGCCTGATGTCCGCCATTACGGGAAGTCTGCTGTTCTACATGGCGTGGCGGGGCTGGTTTCGCTAAAGGCCCCCGGAGGCTTGAGTCAGCTGCCCGGAGCGGCGCCGTCTGCCGTCCGCGGCTGGATAAATCAGGAGATACCGTGAAAAACTACCTCCCTCGGAACCCGACCACTGGTTTTTCGAAAGGGGAGGAGCATGTCGACCGAACCCTGGACCAATCCGGACTCCATGGATGCCACGGATGCTGCCGCGGCGGGCGCCTGGCGCGGCACTCTTGCCGACTATCTGGAGCGCGTCCGCCTGAACCCCACCCTGGCCGAAAGCGCCCACGCCCGGCTGTATCGCATGATCGAGGCGGCCGGCCGCCGCCAGCAGGATGAGGACGGTCCCTATCAGTTCTTCGCCGACGCCCTCTTTGGCCTGGGCCCCACGCTGGACGCGCTGGTGGAGGACTACCTCCATCCGGCGGCGCTGGGGCTGGAGGTCAAGCGGCGACTCCTCCTGTTGATGGGACCGGTCAGCGGCGGCAAGTCAAGCCTGGTCTGGCTGCTGAAGCGCGGCCTGGAGGCTTTCACGTCCACCGAGGCGGGTCAGGTCTACGGACTCGTCGGCTGCCCCATGCATGAGGACCCTCTGCACGCCCTGCCGCCCGGTCTCCGGGCCGAAGTGCAAGCGAACCTGGGCATCGCGGTCACGGGCGAGCTCTGCCCGCTGTGCCGCTGGCGTTTCGATCGGGAGTGGGGGAGGCGTCCCCTGGAAATCCCGGTCGAGCGCGTGGTGTTCTCCGAGGCTCGGCGCGTGGGCATCGGCACTTTCGTACCCGCTGACCCGAAGTCGCAGGATATGGCCGACCTCACGGGTTCGGTGGATTTTTCCACCATCACGACCTACGGGTCGGAGTCAGATCCTCGGGCCTTCCGCTTTGACGGCGAACTGTACCGGGCCAACCGGGGGCTCATGGAATTCCAGGAGATGCTGAAGCTCGACGAAAAGTTTCTCTACCACCTGCTCGGCCTCACCCAGGAGGGTACCTTCAAGGCCGGCCGCTTTGCCCTCATCCACGCTGACCAGGTCGTGGTGGGCGACGAGGCCGCCACAGACAGCGAGGGTTAGTGCGCGTCGCCGGCGACGCGCATTAGGGGAAGTGACAGGCGACCCGGTGGCCTGGCGCGACCTCGCGTAGGGGAGGAGTCTCGCTCGC
>JBMFXK010000203.1:0-5266 GCA_049964315.1 Clostridia bacterium
GCTAGATGTGACAGGGGTGGTGGGCCCCGCTCCCGGCATGCCATGATGGCGGGTAAGGCCATGGCGGGGATAGAGATGGAGGGGGAGGATTTTCGTGCGGGACAACGATAAACGGAACAGCTGGCGGCCCGCGACAGTGGCGGTCCACGGCGGGGAGCAGGGGGGCTGGCCGGGCGGGGCCACCCAAGTTCCGATTGTGAACAGTGTCGCGTTCGGGTACACCGATCTCGATCGATGGCACCGTGTGGCGCTGGGCGAGGAGTCCGGGCACATCTATTCGCGCAATACGAACCCCACCGTCGAAGTATTCGAGGAGAAGGTGCGCCTGCTGGAGGGTGGGGAGGCGGCCACCAGTTTTGCCACCGGCATGGCAGCCATCAGCAACGTGTTGTGGGCGCTGCTCAAGCCGGGCGACCGGGTCGTCTCCATCACGGATTCCTACGGCGGCACGAGCCGGCTTTTTCTTGACTTCCTGCCGCGGTACGGCATCGAAACGGAGCTCGTGCCGACGTCCGACCAGGATGCCTTGGACTCCGCCATCTCACGTGGGTGCCAGCTGGTGTACCTGGAAACGCCCACCAACCCGACTCTGAAAGTGGTGGACGTGGCCCATGCGGCCGCTCAGGCACATGCGGTGGGCGCGACGCTGGTGGCGGACAACACCTTTGCGACACCCATCAACCAGCTGCCGCTCTCGCTCGGAGCCGACCTCGTAGTCCACAGCGCCACGAAGTTCCTGGGCGGCCACGCGGACGCGCTGGGCGGGGTGGTTGTGGGCCGCCGCCAGCTTGTCGAACCCATCTTTCACTTCCGGGAAATCAACGGCGCCACACTGGCGGCGGACCCCGCCTATCTCTTGATCCGGGGACTGAAGACCCTCGCCCTGCGGATCCGGCAGCAGAACCATAGTGCGCTGGCCATCGCTCGTTTCCTTGAAGCGCACCCAGCCGTTCAGGCCGTGTTTTATCCGGGATTGGAGAGCCATGACGGACACGAGGTGGCGAGGCGTCAGATGCCTGGTGGTTTTGGCGGTGTGCTGTCGTTTGCGCCACACGGAGGCTTCGAGGCGGTGCGGCGGATCCTGCCGCGGCTGCAGCTCGCCCATCTTGCCGCCAACCTCGGATCCGTGGAGACAGTGGCGGGCCCACCCCAAACCACGAGTCATGTCGAACTAACGGAAGAAGGCCGTCACAGCCTCGGGATCCCGGAAGCGCTCATCCGTTACTCGGTAGGCATCGAGGACACCGCCGACCTGATCGAGGACCTGGATCAGGCCTTGCACGCCGTGACCAGGTGACGGCGCCACCAATCCGCGAACGTGAGGCGGCAGGTCCGGGAACGGGTGGGGAGCCCGTGTACCGCCGCATCGGTCCGTGCGGGAGAGAGGCTGTCTGACGGGGCTGGTTTCGGCCACTCACGTGGATGGGTTCTACCGCTTTGCTAGAATGGGGGAGGAGCGCCGGGAAGCCTGGTCGGCAGGTTAGGAGGGCGCCCCCATGGCGATGAGTCCGGCGGTTTCGCCCGATTTGGGTTTGGACACGTCGGACATAGATCGTTTTAGGCATTGTCACCGTCGGGATGACGGGGCATGAGCACGGCGACCGCCCTCACGGCCTTCACCCTGGGCGCTGTTGTCAGCCTGGCGACCAGCTGGGTGCTGGTGTCGCGCATCGAGCGAATCGGCGCGCGCTGGCGGGCCTCGGAAGCTCTTCTCGGCCTCCTGGCGGCTCTCGCCGCCGACACTCCCGAGATCTCGTCCTCCATCAGTGCGCTGAGTCATCATCAGCAGGTGATCAGTGTCGGGGTCATCCTGGGATCCAACGTGTTTAACCTCGCGGCCCTGCTGGGGCTGGGAGCCCTCGTGGCCGGGCGCATCGTCCTGCACCGGCGCGTGCTGCTGCTCGAAGGAGTCCTGGCACTCTGGGTGGCGGTGCTGGCGCTCCTGACGGTGGCGCACGTGGCAAGTCCGGTGGTCGGCCTTAGTGGGGTTCTAGTTCTCCTGGTCCCGTACACCCTCGTCGCCAGTCTGCGACCCGGTGAACGTCGTCAGCGCCTTTCGGTCACCCGGTTGCGGCGTTGGCTGGGAACGGCCATCGCGCAGGAGGAGCTTGAGTTGAGCGCTGCCATCCATCCTCGTCGCGGGCGTGTCGCCGATGGCGTCGTGGCGGGGATCGCCCTGGTGGTGGTGGTGGCGGCCAGTGTTGTGATGGAACGGGCCGCGTCCAGCTTGGGTGTGCGATTGGCCGTGCCGGGTATCATCGTCGGTACGGTCGTGCTGGCGGCCGTGACGAGTGTGCCGAACGCAGTCGCAGCCGTGTACCTGGCGCGGCGGGGACGCGGGGCTGCCTCGCTCAGCACCGCCCTGAACAGTAATGCCCTCAATACGGCAGTGGGGCTGCTTCTCCCGGCGGCCGTGCTGGGTGCGGGGCACTCCGCCGCCAACGCGACCCTGGTGGCCTGGTGGTACGTGGCCGTGACCGCCCTGCTGGTGGGCCTGGCTTATCGGGGTCGTGGACTGCGGCGTCCGGCCGGAGCGGTCATCATCGGGGCTTACGCAGTCTTTCTGCTGGTCGTATTAGGGGCCGCCGGACACGGATCTGCCGTCGTCCCGGCGAGCGCGGAGATGTCGCCCCTTTTGATAGTGGTCGTGGCCGCGGTCGCAGGTCTGTGGCCCGCCCCGGGCACCCGGATGTCTGGCGGCGGCGCGGCCAGCCAGTCCGGGGAACGCCGGGAGGGGACGCGTCCCGCCGACGTTCGGACCCCTCCCGGGTCTCGCCCGGCTGGGCCGCACGACGAACCTCCATCACGCGAGCCCGACGGCGCGTAAGTCTGTGGTTGGAGACTGCTCGTGGGGCAGGGACATCGACCTCCCGGCAGCCGTCTGACGCGCGTGAAGGGTGGAGCCGCAGCCTTCCTGGGAGGGACTTTCGGCCGTGGTTTCGAGCGGAGACCCGTCTACGGCCCCGAATGTTCCGAGCCTCGAGGTTGGCCGCAGCAGTCGGTCGCGCGCGCCGTTGGTGAAGTCGACAGGAGGAAAACAGATGGCAGAGGAATCATGGAAGCCGGCGCTGCTGCCGCTTGGGCGCCCGGGTACGCGTGCCGTATGGGCGGGCCCGGTCTACCTATCTGCCCGCCAGGTCGAGCGAGACGGCGAACAGGCCCGGCGTTACCTGGCGGCCCAGAGAACAGCCCCGCTCCTGGGCAACGGGTCCGGACAGATAGTCGCGCTGAAGTTTGGGCCGCAGGGGGCGATTGATGAGCACAGTGCCGATGAGGACATTGTCGTCCTCGCGTTCTCTGGTCAAGGCCGCAGCCGCGTCGGAGGCGCGGGCGCTCCATGGGTGGACCTTGCCGCCGGGGAAGCCGTCCTGTGGCCGGCCGCGATGCTCCACGTCCTGGAAGCGGGTCCCGCCGGCCTTGAGGTCCGCGTGGTGCACCTGCCCACAGCTTAGAGGTCCGGCGGTAGCGTGAGGAGGCGCGAGGGCTGCGGTCCGCATTCAGTTTTCGGCCTGCCAGCACCTCTATCTGGGAGCATGCGCATCGTGCCTGCCCAACGGGAGAGCCCTACAGGAGCTTGCGGACCTTGTGGCAAGACGTGGGGCTCGGGGTTTCGGTGTTGCAGAAGCGCTCCGCCGGCTATTGACCGGCGATACAGCACAGCTACCGACTCTGGTCGCCATAGTCCAACATCGGACCGGCTCGTGTGCCAGCCGGTTGACGTGGACAAGCTATTCATCCGTCCGAAGTCGGCGTGTCGGCCCCCTCACTGGGGGACGATCCGTGGCGACGTCCGTTGACGGCTGATGGCCAGGCGGCGGCATCACCGCCTTCTAGCCGGTGTCGTGTCGGGGTCCAGGTCTTCGAGCAGTTTCTGGACCGCCCGCTTCTCGATGCGGGAGACATAGCTCCGGGAGATGCCAAGCGCTTTCGCGATCTCGCGCTGGGTCTGGGAATCTCGTTGGCCCAAGCCGAAGCGGTCTTCGATGACGCGGCGCTCCTTCTCGTCCAGGGCGCCTAGGTAAGATTCCAGGGCCTCCACCTGCAGGCGGGTGGACACTTCCTCCGGAACCACTTCCGGATCCGAGCCTAGAATGTCAAACAGGGTGATCTCATTGCCCTCGCGGTCTACTCCGATGGGGTCATACAGGCTGACCTCGCCCCGGGTCTTCTTCAGGAGGCGGAAGTACATCAGGATCTCGTTGTCTATGACACGAGTACGCACGCCATCAGGAAGAGCAGCAAAGCTAAATTGTTCCAGTATCCACCCGGCCGCCCCTCTCCACCCCGACGGATGGGTGCGCCAGCGTTTCTCCCCCAAACGATTAGGGAGCCAGGGTTTCCGCCCGTCCACCGATCTGATCGATGGGGTGCCCAGACCTTTGGAGTCCCCCCGCTGGGCCTGGCCCTTTATGCCGAGTCGACGCGACAGGAGTGCGTGGGGATAAACGACCTCGATGTCCGGGATCTGCAGGCGATCGCGGACGGGACCGCCTGGCGGCGGACGGCGACGGAATGGTGCGGAGAACGTACCGGGCCCGTGCGCCACGTTCCGCCGGAGTTTGGCCGCCTCCACTCGGCCTTCCCCGAGACGACCAGGGGGGTGGAACAACTCCCCCGCAGGGTCTCTGGTGGAGTCGCCCGGGGTTGGCGCCGACCCGGTGGTGAACCTTCAGGAGTGCACCGATTGGCCTGCTTTCGTCGACCGTATCGTAGCGGAAGTGCCCCCAACCGGACCTCGCCACGTTGCGGTGGCCGTGCTTGAGTCATGGTGGGCGCCACTCCGGGCCTAATTCCAATACCGTTTACGTAGTTTAGCAGATTGTCGCATCGTGGACGCGAGGGAGGTCCCCGATGCCGCGTGTGGGCTGGCGGAAGGCGTCCGGCCCCCGCCTGGCCGATCACATCGCCCTGGCGGTGCTCACCGACACGGTGCCCCCCGCGGGGGTGGATGCGGTCGTGAGCGAGATGGGCCGGCAGGAGCACCGGCAGCGCTGGCTGCCGGCTCGCGTGCTGGTGTAGTACGTCCTCGCCCTCGCGCTGCACGGTGAGGCCGGCTACGAAGAAGTCATGCGGTAGGTCGTCGACGGGTTGCTGTGGGCGACGGCCTGGCAGGGAGCGTGGCGCGTGCCCCAGCCGCTGGGGGATCTGCAGGCCCGGCCGCTCCCCCGATTTTTCCCCTGACGCTGCGGCCGTCCAACGCGCCGGAGAGCTGGCCGACATCGCCACCGTACGGGTGCCGCCCCGCCGTCCGCGCCGCAATCCCCGG
>JBMFXK010000203.1:5276-5700 GCA_049964315.1 Clostridia bacterium
CGCTCCGCGGGGCCGCTCCCCATCCCCGGCGATCCGGTAATCCACCTTAAGTAAACGGTATTGAGCCGAATGCTCCCGCACGGTCTAACACTTGGACGAGATGACTGCATGCCACACAAGCCGGTGCGGACCACCTCGTCACCCGTGTCCGACATCTCTATGGGGGCGCACGGAAAGGAATCGAGCCGCTCTTTTTACCCTGTCCACCGACTTTCGGTGCCACCGTCCATTGTTCCCGGAGACGGCGGACGGTGGTGTGTGAGTGGGGCCGACAAGCGATTGGCATTGGGCGCACGGGGCCGTCCTCACTCAAATGCCAGCGGTGTGGTGGGCGGGTAGCGTTTGGGAACCCACTCGGCGCTGACCGCCTTGCAACGCCCATCGCCTCACGGGTTGCATTACCGAGGATGCCCTCGGCCGAACA
>JBMFXK010000204.1:0-5671 GCA_049964315.1 Clostridia bacterium
CGTTGAAGGTGGGCTCCTCCGGACTCGCCGGTGACAGGAGCTGGTGCGGCTGTTTGATAGATCGTGACCGCGAGCCGCTGCAAGGGCGCTCGGCTGCCCTCCGGGCGACGTGCTTAGATAGTCCCGCGTGACGCGGCGAGCGTGCCGCATGCGCGGCCTAGGACCACGCCAGACGCCGCCTTGCGGGCGTTCCGACGTTCGGGGCCGGAAGGCCCGAACTTGGCAACGGCCCGGCCATCCGGTACAACAGACCCATACCGGCCGCGAAGTCGTCGCTTCATGTCATGTTCCGCGGCTGATCCGAATTCGGGGGACATGCTCCCGACCTCCCTGTCGATCCAACTGATCGACGGCGCACTCTTGGTGGATCCTGGCCGCATCGCCTGCGCCAGCACCGCCAGGCCAGTCGAGACTGAAGGTGAACATGGGTGGATGGGGGCCAATCCGGCCGCAGGACCACGTAGTGGGGCCGTACGGTGGCCTCGGCGAACGGCGGGCCGTCCAGCAGGTCCTTCGCCTCATGGGTGGGGCCGGCGTCTCGGGACTCGGGGCCGGGCTCTTCATGATCCTGGGACCCTGGCTCCTGTACGACCTGACGCGGTCCGCGTTCTGGACCGGCACGGTGTCGGTCATCCAGGGCCTCCTGTTCTGGGCGACGCCCAGCCTCGGCACCCTCGTCGACCGCCTTGAGCGGCGCACCGTCCTGATCTGGGGTGTGCCGGCGCAGGGTATGGGCGCCGCCGGGCTGGCGGTGTTGGTCGCGATCCATCGCGCGGATGTCGCGGCCGCACTGGTGGCCGTGGTCCTGATTTCGGGCGGTCTCAAACTTCAATTCCTGGCCGGTGCCGCCGTCCGGCTGATCCTGACGCCGGCAGATGCCCGCCTGCGGTTGAACAGCTGGTGGTCGGCAACCACGCTCCTGTCGCAGTACGGCGCACCGGGACTGGCTGGATTCCTCCTGCAGTGGCGGGGTGAGGCTGTTGCGCTGGCGGCGGAGGCGCTTGGCGCCCTGCCCCTTCTCATCACGGCGTTCTTTCTGCCGCAGATTGCAAATCCGCACGCGGGCGCCAGCGGCAGCCTGCGCGAGGCGGCAGGAACGCTGCGCCGCGAGCGTGGCCTCTGGCTGTTCACCTGGACGATGGCACTGTGGAACTGGACGTTTGGCGGCATCTTCGCCATCCTGGTGTACTTCTATCGCAGCGACCTTCACTTCACCCCGGCGGAGGTCGGAATGAGCGGGCTTCTGGCCGGTGTCATTCCCATGGCCTTCGCCTCGGTCGGCGCCTCCCTCAACCGCCGGCTCGGTCCCGGACGCATCCTGGTAGGCGGGGTGATGCTCTCCGGACTCGGCATGCTGGCGCTGCCGGCCGCCGCCGGACCGTGGATGGTGGGCGGGCTCTTGGGCTTGATGGACGGTCCCATCAGTCCCATCCTGGCCGCTATGTCGACTATCCTTCAAGCCCGCATCCCGTCGCGCCTGTTCGGTCGCGTGAACGCGTTCCGGATGCTGGTGTCCATGGGGGCGACCCCGACCTCCGGGGTGCTGGCAGGGGTGTTGGCCGGCCGCTTCGGGGCAACGGTGGTCATTGAGGGTTTCGGCGCGTGCGCGGTACTGGGGGCGCTGCTGATTGCCTGGCGGACGCCGGTCTTCCGCGTCACCCTGTCCGGACAGGTGGCTGAGACATCGCATGGCGAGGCTGCGCTGGCCATGCCGGGGGCGCAGGGGCGGGAGCCTGTGTGAACCAGGGAAGGGAGGCGGAGTCCAAGGTCCATGGGCGGTCGTGACCAAAGCCCCTGCCCAGTCCCCGGGTGGAGCCGGCGGACGTCCATACGGAGGACCCCGGACGTGCTGATCCGCGGTTCGCACGGCGGAGACCGTGACACCACCCGAAGACATGCCCGCTTTTTGGCCCCGCGCCATGAGCCCGGAACCTCTCCGCGGTTCAGGGCTGCCGGGGGCCTGCGCGTGGTGCCGGCAGGCAAGGGTGGGCCACATGTGAGGGGACAGTGTGCAACCGCGTCGTCGCATTGGAGGCTAAGCGGTTGTCGACCGCTTCCTGCAAGACGGATCGTCGATCCTGTGACGGAGTGCGAGGCCACGATGATCTTGTCCAGCGGCAGCGTATACCGTACCGGGATCTGTTGCCCGGTCAGGCCAGAGGCGCGCTCTGCCGGGCCAGACACTGGTTGATGGACTGAGCTAGGTCGAAACCCTCGCTCTGAGGACATCGGAGGGCGGGAACCGGAAAGGTCCGGCCCTTCATGGTCTGGACCCTAATGAAGCCCCACTGGCCGTTGCCGAGTCCGGCTATGAAGTTGACCCCCGCCACCTGCTCGAGATCCATCCGGTGCGTCAGCATGACATCTCGAATGACGAGGTGACTCGGGGTCACGACAAGGCCGGACACCCAGTTGCGATAAGCGACCAGCCCAAGTCCGGCGGCGGACGCGAAGGCCAGCATGGCCCCGACGGTGCCTGGCTGTGCCGTCCCGATCAGCACGAACAGCACGGCGAGGGCAGACGCCACGATAACTGGGCGTCTTCGCACCGCCGGCTTGCTTTGAAACACAACCGTCTGAGGTCGACCCATTGTGACCTCCCCGCCACGGCTCCGCCTGCCGGGCGCGCCGTCGGCAAGGGAGACGGTCCTGCGCCTGGGGCGTATCGTGGTGTGGCCACTGTATCATGTGCCCCGGCGGGGAGGTAGGCGCTGGTGGTCACGAGCCTACCTGTTCGCGCGTGCTGGTCGGGTGTGGTCCCGCGCGGACCCGGTTGTCTGCAAAGCAAGCTGCACTCGCGTTCGTCCCGTGCACTGGAGTCGATCGGGTCCAAGATCACGACGACAATCCCCATGGCCACCCGCTGGCCCGGCCGGAGGGATCAGACGCGGTGTGCATCGGACTATCGGACTATCATCGGCCTACGGAAGGAAAGCCACGCGGCAGGGGGTTCCCGTAAGATCCCCGTGCCGCATGGCCAGCTGCGTTTTCGGGCCTCTCGGCTACTGTCCAGCGACGAGGCTCGTGATGAGGTTTGCCACGTTCGGCGACCCAAGTCCGGTGGGAAGGTCGTACCCGGTGCCGGCGTTGTAGCCGGGGCCGAAGAACGCGTTGTTCCCGACCGTAACGTCATGGAAGTCGCGTCCGTACTCCTTCGAGTTACCGGCGATGCGGTACAGGAGAGGATTCAGCGCACCAAGCCCATGACCCACCGCCTCATCCGCCAGCGCGGTGATGGCCGCCCATTGCGGGGAACCCTCACTGGTGCCGCCGAAGAAGTAGAACCCTGAGTTGGGTCCGAGGAAGCCCAGGTATACCATGACCGCCGTGTACACCGACGCGTTGTAGGCGACGTCGGCGGTCGTCCGCATGGCGAATCCGGATCCGTCTCCGGCCTGGTAGGAAGGCGCCTGGAACACGCTGCTGGGGGCCCCGCCGCTGGCTCCAAACACGCCGGCCGTGCAGCCAAACGGGCACAGGCTGGGGTCGCTGTCATTCCAGACCGTCTCGCTCTGATAGTGTCCGGAGTTGCTCATGAAGAGGTCGGTGCCGCCGACTCCGGTTACGAGCGGGTCCGATGCCGGGTAGAGCGGGTTCGTTGTGGCGTATCCGTTGGCAGCCCCGCTGTCCCCCGCTGAAGCAAACACGCTCATGCCCTGTGCCGTCGCCTGCTGGTATATCTGATGTGCCTGCATCAGCTGGAGGTTGTTGCCACCGCCGGCGATCGCCGCCTCCGGTGCCCCGAAGCTCATCGACATGACGTTGCCCAGGTGGTTGGAGACGGCATATTGCTCGGCGTTGTTCAGGGCGTTGCCGCTGTTGCTGGAGGCGACGACGAGGTCGATGGTGGCGGCCGGAGCAATGGCGTGCGACCATTGCACGTCGAGGCTGGTCTCTTCCGCCCAGCCCACTTCGTTCGCGCTGTTGGGATTGAAGCTTGGCTTCCCGCCCGGATAGATGATGTTAAGGGTCGGGGCGGGCAGGCCAAACTCCTGGTCAAAAACGGCCAGGTCCTGGCGTATGGTGGGGCTCCCGTACGCATCGATGATGACGATGGTCTGCCCGGCACCCGTCAGACTGGACGGCACGTCATACGCAGTCCGGATCTCGCTCGGCGTGTAACAGGCCAGCCCGTACAGCGACACGCACTTTGATGGGGAGGGAAACACGGCCGGGCTCATCGCATCGAAAGCAAACCGCGCAATGGGATGCACCTGGTAGACAATTGAGCTCGAGTTGGTCGTACTGGCGCTGACGGCCGCCCCCGGGGCCCCGACGGCAAGGAGGAGGCCGCCTGCCATCAGGGCGGAAGCGGATGTCGCATATCGCCATCTCATAGCGCATCGCTCCTTATCACGTAATTCGGGATTATTCGGGAAGGAAGACAAGACGACACTCATCGTTTCGTGACGTGGGGAACATTTCCTCTGCGGGAGCAGTCTGGAATTGCCATCGGGGGGCTGTCGGTCAGGGCGAACGCGGCAGGGTCTGCATCGACGTCGGCTGCAGTGCGGCCATGCGCGCACCTGGTGATCGGCGTAAATGGGGGCAACGACGTAGCTTGCGCGGAGGAAGGCCTATGCTGGGACGGTTCCCCTCGGGCTCCACAAGTGGCTATGAGGGAAGGCTGTTTAGATGTCGTGCCGCCCCCCTGGCGCAAAGGGTAAAATGATGACAGCCTTGTCTTGGAATTCCCGCCAGTCTCTTGGCCCCTCGACGGCGTTCAACATGTCGGGCACCCACATGCGCGTGGAGGTATCGTGGATCAGGTTTCGGGCGATCAGGGCCTGCTGCCGGCCTGGCCGGTGAGCGCCAATGCGCTGGCCTCGGTGCTTGACGTTCTGAAGATCCTCGCGGTGGTCACCGATGCCGAGCAGCGGATCCGGTATCTCAACCCGGCCGCGGAAGCTTTCTACGGATACCCCGCCGCGGACGCCGTGGGCCAGCGGTTGGACGACCTGCTGCACCCCACCTTCAATCGGATCACGGTGGAACGCGTGGTGACGGCCCTCGAGCAGACGGGGCGCATCTCCGTGCGCGTAGAGCATGAAAAGAAAAACCGTCAGCGGGCTCTGGTTGTGGCGACCCTTATCCGGCTGCCCGGTCAGAACAGCCGGCCCGCAGGTGCGCCCATGACCAACGAACCCCGGTTCCAGGCGCTGGTCATGGCCAGTTCAGAGGTTCTCTTCCGCATGAATCCCGACTGGAGCGAGATGTGGGATCTCGACAGTCGCGGCTCGCTGACCGTCAGCGACGAGCCGATTCACGACTGGATGGAGCGCTTCGTACCGGCGGAGGACCGCGCCAACCTAAGGGCGGCCATCGACGACGCCATTGGCACGCGGAGCGTCTTTCATCTCAAACATCGCGCGGTTCGCGAAGACGGGACGGTGGGATGGCTCGACTCGCGGGCCGTGCCCCTCGTCGATGCAGGCGGTCAGATTACCGAATGGTTCGGGGCGGCGAGTGACGTCACCGATACCTACCTGCACCAGGCTGCCGTGCAGGAAACGCACCGGCTGACAGAGTTCCTGGCCACGCTGGCCCATGAACTTCGCAACACCCTCGCGGCCATCCAGCTCAGCATCGACCTCCTGGAGACGCGCGGCGTATCCCGAGATGCCGGTCAGGGCGTCTGGGACGTGCTGGAGCGTCAGGTCGGACACCTCAC